>JBLIOG010000068.1:0-16377 GCA_047639625.1 Gammaproteobacteria bacterium | reverse complement strand
AAATACTGCATAACCCCTACCGCCCCATGTCGCTTGGACAGGCGCTTTCCATCATCACCCAATATCATAGGTACGTGTGCATAGACGGGCAGTTCAGCGCCCAATGCTTTTAATATATTAATTTGACGCGGCGTATTATTAACATGGTCATCGCCACGCACCACATGTGTAATCTGCATGTCAATGTCATCGACAACAACGGTTAGATTGTAAGTCGGAGTGCCGTCCGTACGGGCGATAATGAGATCATCCAGCTCGGTATTTTCAACCGAAATAGATCCTTTAACAGCATCGTTAAATTCGACTGTTCCTAATTGCGGGTTTTTAAATCGTATGACCAGATCAAGACCATTTTCAGGGCTTAACTGTTTATCCCGACAACATCCGTCGTAACGGGGTTTTTCTTTGGCAGCCATTTGTGCTTCACGTAATTCATCGAGCCGCTCTCTGGAACAGCAACAATAATAAGCGTCGCCCTGACTTATCAACTGCTGAATGACACGACGATATTGATCAAATCGCTGGGTTTGATAATAAGGCCCTTCATCGTGATCGAGATCAAGCCAGGCCATACCATCAAGAATCGCCTTTACCGATGCTTCCGTCGACCGTTCAAGATCGGTATCTTCAATGCGTAGAACAAACTTTCCACCCATTTTTTTCGCATATAACCAACTAAACAAAGCTGTTCTTGCTCCGCCTACGTGCAACACTCCGGTGGGACTAGGGGCAAATCGAGTTTTGATCATCTAACTGGGTTCTCTTGCAGCAAAATAACGTATTTTATCAGAAGGCATCTAATTTGAATGGTTTGATTAATGGTTACCCTGCGAATATTAATGTTAAAAAACCGTAGTATTTCAATCATTCGTGTTATCAGCCACAGGGAATCCAGCTCGTGCTTCTAAGCGCAACCACACAACCGATTGCAAATACTGCGGCCAGCACATCATCGATCATAATTCCGAAGCCACCCTGTAATTTTTCATCGGCTAGTTTAATCGGCCAGGGTTTTACAATGTCGAAAAATCGAAACAGCAGAAAGCCGATTAACAACCACTGCCAACAATCACTCGGAACCGCCATCATGGTCATCCAGAAACCTATAAACTCGTCCCAGACGATTCCAGAATGGTCATGAACGCCCAGCGCCCGACTAGTAAACTCACAAAGATAAACACCAACCAGAAACCCTATCACTATTATGCTGACTAAAACCCAAAACCCAGCATCCTGCATAATCAACCAGGGTGGTATCGCAGCCAAAGTGCCAAATGTTCCCGGAGCTTTAGGTGCTAGCCCCGAACCAAACCCCAGCGATAGAAAGTGCCTCGGGTCTTTCAGGTAACTGGCAGGAATTTTAATTTTCGACATATTTAGAAATGCTGAAATCCGTGTAAGTCGCTTAAATCTAGCGATTCTGAATCAGTCTCAAGATAATATCCTTCTTCGATAATTTCACCTATGACCAAAAGTGGTTTTTGAGGATTATCCGTATTCCATTGATTAATAATTGCGATGCCGCTATCGGGGACTGTAAAGCACAGTTCATAATCATCACCACCCGTCAGTGCATAGTCGTAGAGTTTGTTTGATTTTATAAAACTCGATACTGGAATATCATTTCGTACAAGCCTGGCACCCTTTCCGCTTGCTTCGATTAAATGGCGCAAGTCACCGACAAGGCCATCTGATAAATCAATGGCTGATGAAGCACAGGATTGCAGTAAGTCTATTAAATCAAGCCTGGGTATCGGACGGTTAAGGGCTAGCGATCCTGCAATTTGTTCGGCATCGTTAAGCTCGATCTTGCCTTGTAGGCCTGCCAGTCCGATAGCGGCAGTTCCAAGCTCCCCTGATACCACAATCTTATCGCCTGTTTTAGCACCCGAGCGGGAAACATATCGGTTAGTTTCAGCGAGACCCATGACTTGAATGGTAATTGACAGTGGTCCTCGACAGGTATCACCTCCTATTAATTCAACTTGATAACGTAATGATATTTTTTTCAGCTCATCTGAAAATTTTCGCAGCCAGCTAGCGTTATTTTCCGGAAGTGTTAGTGATAGCAAAAACCAGGCAGGCTTCGAGGCCATCGCAGCGAGGTCACTGAGGTTTACCGCCAGGGCTTTACAGGCAAGATCTGCAGCATCACATTGAGCCAGAAAATGCCGACCTTCAACCAGCGTATCGACACTTGTTAACAGTTGGAACCCCGGAGGTATATCGATAACGGCTGCGTCATCGCCTTGTGACAAACGGGCCGGAAAGTCACAGCTTCCCGTACCCGCAAAATATTGTCGAATTAGATTAAATTCGTCCGACGGCATAACGAATCTATCTTAAATGGGCAGTTTCGACAGGACGAAGTTCTTTTGATAACTTATCAAGAACACCATTGACAAATTTATGACTATCATCGGCACCATATGTCTTGGCTAGATTTACCGCTTCATTGATAACTACCTTATAGGGTATTTCGAGATGATGTGTAAATTCGTAAGTAGCAATTCGAAGGATATTGGTTTCAATCGGATCCAGATGATCTTCAAAGTTTTCAACATGGGGGAGAAAAGATTGATCCAGTTCAGCCACATGCTGAGGAATTTTATATAGCAGTTCCAGGAAATATTCTTCGTCACCAGATGCCACACCCTGTTCCTCTTGGAACTGAGTTTTTATCCAGTCAAGATCTTCGGCAGATAATTGCCATTGATAAAGCGCTTGCATAGCTTTATCACGAGCGTGTTTGCGTTTTTTGATGAAACGGGCATGGTCGTTATTCACGTTTAATTCGAGACTCAATCAAGCTTACGTAGCAGGCTGATCATTTCCATCGCTGTCATGGCAGCGTCAGCACCCTTGTTACCGGCCTTGGTTCCTGCGCGTTCAATCGCCTGTTCTATATTATCGGTCGTTAAAACACCATTTATAACCGGTATGGAATACTGCAAGGCGAGCGATGACAGTGCTTTGGCATTCTCACCCGCTACAAAATCAAAATGTGGGGTAGATCCACGAATGACGGCTCCGAGGCCGATGATCGCCTCAAAATTACCTGAGCTTGCAAATTTTTG
This sequence comes from Gammaproteobacteria bacterium, assembly GCA_047639625.1. Lineage (GTDB taxonomy): Bacteria > Pseudomonadota > Gammaproteobacteria. The sequence goes on along the minus strand of JBLIOG010000068.1, from coordinate 13,300 downwards.
CACAACAAGTGGCATTTCAAATGCACCGGGCACTCTGCTCACCGTGATATCGGTGGGCTTTATACCCGCGCGTTTGAGGGTATCCAGAGCTGCAGACAAAAGGCTTTCAACGACAAAGCCATTGAAACGTCCGACTACAATAGCAATTTTGGCCGCACTAACGGTTAAATCACCATTTATTTGATTAACTTCACTCATTATTCTTTCCTGTCTTATGCTTTAGGAGTCTGTCGGACTTAGGATAAATCTACTGCGGAAAACCCATTTTAGTCTGATTTTTCGATCTAATTCGTTGAATAGGACAACGATTCGTCTCATTCGATCAAAATATTTGACTCAAAATGACTTTTCCTCGATACGATAACCTAAATTCGACAGACTCCGAGTTAATCGTTAAAATACTCTACTATTTCAAGACCGAAACCGGCTAAACCGTGAAATCGCTTAGGAGCGCTCAATAATTTCATTTTTCGTACACCGGCATCAACCAAAATCTGCGCACCTATACCGTAAGTTCGTAATTCGTCATTGCCGTCATCTTCGTGACTGACATCTCCCCGAATTAAAGATTCAATTTTCATCACCATGTCACGAGGTGTTTCGGGTTGTCGCAAAAACACGATAACACCTTTGCCTTCATCACTTATGGATTTCATCGCATCGTTCAAAGGCCAGCCTCTCCCGGTGGTACCAAACAGAGTATCATTCAAGGTATTTTGAACGTGAACGCGAACCGGTGTCGGAATGTCCGGATCTATTTCTCCTTTGACTAATGCAAAATGCAGTTCTTGCGCAATACTATCTTCATAGGCCAGTAACTGGAAATCGCCAAAGTCGGTTGGAAAACGAGTCTCTAAAATACGCTCTACTGTATTTTCGTTTTCTATTCGATACCGAATCAAATCCTCGATTGTACCGATTTTCAGTTCATGTTTACGGGCAAATACTTCAAGATCTTTGCGCCGCGCCATTGTGCCATCATCGTTTAAAATTTCGACAATCACGGCCGCAGCCTCAAATCCGCCGAGCCGAGCCAGATCACAACCCGCTTCGGTATGGCCAGCACGAATCAAGACGCCGCCTTTTTTAGCCATAAGAGGAAATATATGCCCTGGTTGCACAATACTTTCAGGCGTTGCATCCGCTTTGACAGCAGCCTGAATAGTGGTCGCCCGGTCGGCCGCTGATATCCCGGTGGTAACGCCCTCGGCAGCTTCGATTGACACTGTAAAGTTGGTTTCCATCAACGCCTGGTTATCACTCACCATCAGCGACAGGCGTAATTGCCTGCATCGTTGCTCGCTCAGGGTCAGGCAGATCAATCCCCGACCGTGTTTAGCCATAAAATTAATATGTTCGGGTTTTACCACCTCGGCCGCCATGAGAATATCACCTTCATTCTCACGATCTTCATCATCCATGATAATGACCATTTTGCCTGCTCGAATATCTTCGATTATTTCTTTACAACTGTTCAAAGCCATTGCAGTTAAACCTGAATTACTTATTGAGTGAAACCTGTTCGAGATAGAAGCTCTATCCAATGCGGATCTTTATCTCCCGTACTCATTTTTTTGCCAGTAATTAACCGCTCAAGGTACCGTGCGATAATATCGACTTCGATATTGACCTGGGAACCGACCTGATAATGTTGAAAGATGGTATTGAGCTGAGTATGCGGCACAATATTAACATCGAATCGGTTATCTTCGACATGATTAATGGTCAGGCTTGTACCATCAATTGTTACTGAACCTTTTATCGCAATGTAATGCTGTAAATCATCAGACACTTCAAAGGTATATCGTATTGATCGAGCATCATTTTGTATCGATTGTATTATACCGGGACCGTCGACATGTCCACTGACAAGATGCCCTCCAAGTGCGGTATTAAGTGTTAGCGCTTTTTCCAGATTGACCGAGTTATTTACTTCCATCTTGGAGAGGCTGGTTTTATCCAGAGTTTCTACCGACACGTCGGCAACAAATGTATTTCCCTCAATCGCAACTGCCGTTAAACACACACCGTTAACGGCGATGCTGTCGCCAGTTTGAACGTTTTCCAGCCCAAGGTCCGACACATCGATAATCAGTTTCATATCGCCATCCTGGCGACTAATACTTTTTATACGTCCTATCGATTGAATTATTCCGGTAAACATTCAACTAACCCCCTTGATTGAAAAACATTTCATCGGCATCGAGGAACTGGTATCGAAAGTCGTGCCTGCCCTGATTCCGGCCCTGGCAATTTGTTCGGCATTATCGAATTGCTCATACACCGCGAGCATCGCGCCTAAGGCAAACTCGGAGCCCGACCCGACAGCCCAGAATTTTGAGTACTGCTCGACTTCACGTAACGAATATAAACCATAAATACCAGAAGAATTAACAATTAGCGCATCTACACGCGATGATTCATAGGCATCGTTTTCATCTTCCTTACCATTCAGAAAATACTCTTCCTTCAATATGGGATGTATGGTTTTAAAGGTCTTAAAAATCTCAGCTCGACTCGAAAAGTCTATTTTATCCGGGTGATTGTTTAATAAATCCTGCATAACAAGATGATGCGCAGCACTACCTACTATGCCGAGATAATTGTTGTCACCGTCTTTTTCAAAATTAATAATTTTGTCCGAATCAGTAACAAATTCGGCCGATTGTCTAACTTCACCAAAACTGGTCAGACTATCCGCAGCAATACAGGCTATTCCATTTTTTATGACCGCAACAATCGTAGACATCTAAGTTTTTTCCGGTAAATAAGTTAATCGTAAATCATCACCGAGTTGGAGGATATCTTTCAGATCGTATTTAGCCGCCTGATTGATCTCGGTCAAAGTGTCGAAATTAAACAAACTACGAGCATCGCTGCCAAAAATTCTCGTTCCTATGTACAAAACAAGTTCGTCCACCAGATTCCCGCTAATCAATGATCCCGCCATTTCAGGCCCACATTCACAATGCAATTCATTAATCCCTCGTGAGCCTAGATCGTCCAGCAATTGTTCAAGATTTATACGACCATCTTCTTGCCTGTTAATGTGCACAACTTCGGCTTTGATGCCTTCGAAACGTGCTCTGGCCATACTTTGATCGACCGTGGTATAAATCAAAATTGGTCCATCCAATTGGAACATTTTTTCATGACCCGTCAATTTAAGTTTCGAATCTAAAATTACCCGCAATGGCTGACGAACTGCCCTGCTCTGATTTAATTCAGCTGAGTTTAGCCTTACATTCAAACCAGCATCGTCCATAATCACTGTTTGTGCAGTCGACAATACTGCCGAACTACGAGCCCGCAATCGTTGCACATCCATTCTTGCCTCGGAACCAGTGATCCACTGGCTGGCACCGTTTTTCAAAGCGCTTTTACCATCGATGGTCATTGCCATTTTCAGCCTGACAAAAGGCCGCCCGGACTCCATTCGTTTAATAAAACCCGGGTTTAAAGCTCGCGATTGATTCTCTAGAATACCCGATTCGACGGAAATCCCCGCATCACGTAACTTGCGGATACTAGCCCCCTGAACTAGAGGATTGGGGTCCTGCATCGCAACGACCACTCGAGCGGGCATAATTTTGATCAAACTATCGACACAGGGTGGTGTTAGGCCGAAATGAAAACAGGGCTCAAGCGTGACATAAATGTCACAGCCCGCAGAAATAGAAATACCCGCAATTGCATTAATTTCAGCATGAGGCCCGCCAGCAAATTCGTGCCAACCTTCAGTAATCAGTTTGTCATCTTTGGTAATTACACAGCCAACACGTGGATTAGGGTCCGTCGTATATAAACCTTGCTGGGCTATCTGAATCGCTTTTGCCATCCAGGCTTCATCATTGGTTAAAGATGCGTCAGCCAGGGTCATCAATCAATGGCACCTGACGCCGATGCATCTCCGGGGTTGGCTCCGATTCGAGCGTTTTAATAACTTCTTCAAAGGCCTGAATATCTTCGAAGCTTAGGTAAACCGAGGCAAATCGAATATAGGCGACATGATCAAGTTTACGTAATTCACGCATTACCAGTTCACCGATTTTGCGAGAGGAAATTTCCCGATTTTCAGACCCAATAATAAGCTTTTTAATATGACTTAAAGCATCTTCAATCTGTTCAGCAGAAACCGGACGTTTTTCGAGCGCACGCAACATGCCACTGCGCAATCGGACTTCATCGAAAGCGTCACGACTCCCATCACTTTTAATCACCATCGGCATATTAAGTAAAGGTGATTCATAGGTGGTGAAACGCGCCTCGCAAGAGACGCATTCACGCCTGCGGCGCACCTGTGTAGACTCAGGTGTTAACCTTGAATCTACCACTCTGGTATCAGGTGTACCGCAAAATGGGCATTTCATAAAAAGACTTAGTCGTTACGATAAACAGGAAGTCGTTTACAAATTTCGCTGACTTTATCCCTGACCGAGGTAATCACAGTCTCGTCTTCGATGTTTTCAAGCAAATTACAGATCCAGTTCGCGAGATCCCTTGATTCAGACTCATTAAAACCTCGAGTCGTAATGGCCGGTGATCCAATCCGTAGACCGGATGTTACGAAAGGCGATTGTGGATCATTTGGCACAGAATTTTTATTGACTGTTATATGAGCTTTGCTCAAAGCGGCATCGGCTTCTTTACCTGTTAACCCTTTGCTGATTAAGGACAGCAGGAATAGATGATTGTCGGTTCCACCTGAAACAATATCAAATCCGCGTTTAATAAATTCTTCCGCCATTGCATTCGCATTGACAACGACCTGCTTCTGGTAAGTGACAAAGTCTTCACTCATGGCTTCTTTGAACGCGACTGCCTTAGCGGCAATGACGTGCATCAATGGCCCGCCCTGGGTGCCCGGAAATACCATCGAACTTAGTTTCTTTTCAAGATCAGGGTTAGACCTGGCTAGAATAATTCCACCTCTTGGACCCCGTAATGTCTTATGAGTGGTACTAGTACAAACGTCAGCAATTCCTACAGGGCTAGGATATTGACCGGTCGCGACCAAACCTGCGACGTGAGCCATATCGACAAACAGATAAGCACCAACAGAGTCAGCAATATCACGGAATCTCTGCCAGTCGACTACCCGAGAGTAGGCCGAGAATCCGGCAATAATCATTTTAGGATGATGTTCTTTGGCTAATTTTTCAGCTTCATCGTAATCAATTTCACCGGTTTCTGCGTTCAAGCCATATTGAACTGCGTTAAACAATTTGCCCGAAAAGTTAACTTTTGACCCATGAGTCAAATGCCCACCATCCGATAAGCTCATTCCAAGCACGGTATCACCCGCGTTCAGTAATGCAAAATACACGGCTGCATTTGCCTGCGAACCAGAATGTGGCTGGACATTAGCGTAATCAGCATTAAACAATTCTTTTGCACGTTTAATGGCGAGATCTTCTGCCACATCGACATGCTCACAACCGCCGTAATATCGTTTCGAAGGATAACCTTCGGCATATTTATTGGTCAGTACAGAGCCCTGGGCTTGCATGACGCGCGGGCTGGTATAATTTTCTGACGCTATTAATTCAATATGATCTTCCTGCCGTTGAACTTCATCTTCCATCGAAGCCCATAGTTCAGGGTCAAAATCAGCAATATTCATAGATTTGTAAAACATAAGGGCATCCGTCGGTTCAAAAAAGAACGCGATTGTACAATAAGGCGAGGGTTCTTATCGACTCGAAAGACGACAGAATAAAGTGTTAAATCGGCATTAAAAACACTTGAATAATCTGACTCTAAATATATATAAGGCATATTGTCACGTAAAGATGTTCGATAGAAAACCCTGATACCTGCTAATGTTATTTAACCTTTATCTCCGTGTATAATGAAACGTTCAAATCTGGCTAATTTAAGAGAGACCAAACCATGGATAATGTAGGAATTTATACACCACCTAAAAAAGCACCTCCAGTTGTTAGCAATTTCGATGACATATTTTCAGTCGAATTAACGGTAAACGAGTTGGAAGTTACACCGGCCGCTCAAGAAAAATTACTCGAAATTATCGAACAATCAGATGAAGGCGTTTCAGCTATTCGAATTTATATCGGTGGAGGCGGTTGCGGTGGTATGTCATATGGTATGACCTTTACCGATCTGCAAACTGATTTCGATACCGTACTCCAATTTGATGGATTCAAAGTTCTGGTCGATGTTGTTGCGCTCAATTATTTACGCGGCGCTCAAATCGATTATGTTCAGGAAGTCGGACGCGAACGCTTTGTCTTCAACAATGTTTTCGCAGAAACAGGCGGCACCGGGTCCTGTGGTGGTTGCGGATCAGCTGGCGGATAGTCCCCAACCCTCCTGAAGACTAATAAACAACCCTCGAAACTCGGTTATATACCGGGTCTTGTTGTCCTTGTAGCCCCTGCTTCCAGTTATCGTGTTGCCCCGTATATTCAAGCCGCCAATCGACTAGGGCACTCAATTTTGGTTGTCTCAAACAGCGAATATTCCCTGGTTCCAGAAATAGCAAATGGATTAACCGTTGATTTTGAAAAACCCGATGAAGCCATAGACAAAGTTCTCCTGGCAACGCATCTGTACAAGGTTCTTTGTGTTATTGCAACGGATGACAGCGTCGCTTCTATCGCGGCCAAATTGGCCGAAAGTTTACAGTTACAGGGAAATCAGCCTAATGTAGCCGAGCTAACAAGGCGTAAGGACCTTGCTCGTCAGGCCCTAAAAACAGCGAACTGCCGCATACCTGACTTTGAACTGCATCAAATCAGTACCGACAGTATCAATAAGCCAACCATCCGCTATCCCATCGTTGTAAAACCATTAAGTCTTTCCGGTAGTCGGGGTGTTATTCGTGTCAACAACGAGCGGGAGTTCCAATCTGCGGTCAAACGAATAGATAAAATATTGGAAACGACTGGCATTAAAGGCGAAGCACGAAACAAGCTTTTACTTGAAAGTTATCTCGACGGCGATGAATATGCCATTGAAGGATTCGTTATAAACGGTCAATTTTGTCTGATGACAATTTTTGACAAGCCTGAACCATTAACCGGCCCATTTTTCGAGGAAACTTACTACATTACACCGACTCGATTGAGTCAGAGTCAACAAGATGACTTGATTGTAGAAGTCGCTAGTTGCTGCAAAGCATACGGAATTATCCAGGGCCCCGTGCATGCTGAAATAAGACTAACACCCGAAGGTCCAGTTCTGCTTGAACTGGCAGCGCGAACCATTGGAGGACAATGCGGACAGTTAATTGAGTTCTCGATGGGACAGAAGCTGGAAGAGCTGGTCATTCAGGGAATGTGTGGACAACTACCAACAATGAAAGGCGAAAAGAAATCGGCGGGTGTGCTGATGATCCCAGTGACCGATCGGGGTATTTTAAAACGCGTCGAAGGCCTGACAGATGCCCTTCAGGTGCCCCATATTAAAGACATCGAAATTCACATTGGCGAGGGTTATCCACTCGTGCCTCTGCCTGAAGGATCCAGTTATCTCGGATTTATTTTTGCTCAGTCACCTTCTTTTGAGGAAACCTGGCAGGCGCTGAAATCAGCCTATCAAGAATTGAATTTTGTTACTTCAGCGAGCTGGCAAATAGAAGCCATAGCAAATCGATAACATTCGATATTTAATAAATGTTATTTCTTAGCACCAGGCGGTTTAAACCCAGCCGGTTGTTGACCTAAATCACCTTCCTTAAACAGAAATCCCACCATGTGCTGCTCAACAAGCGCCAAGCTGGTCGGATCGATCGTCGATATGCCATTTTCATTAATAATTGTGGTCTGACGCTCAATCCATTGCTTCCAGCCTTCAGCCGATACATTTTGAAAAATCCGCTGTCCAAGTTCCCCCGGATAAGGGACTCGTTCCAACCCTGGAGATTCCTCTCCTAGCACTACACAATTAACCATTCGGGACATAATAATCTGAAAATTTAAAACTGAATAATGCAAAGCTTATACCATAGATTTATAACGATTGCTGACCAATAATTATATCGAAAGAAATTTCCAATAAGTTTGCTATACTCAAATCATAATAAATCTAATCGATTATGTTTAGCCGAGTTACCAAAGACATAATTTTACATGCTTAAAAAGGTTAGGGCCTCGCTATGAATCTTTCAATAAAACAAACTGCACTCTTTTTAATATTAATTCTACCGGCCCTCGGCGCCCGGGCTGTTAACTTCGATTCTTTCGATCCCAAGTCGATGGCGATGGGTGGCGCGGGTGTCGCTGTAGCCGATCCCGCTGTCGCGGCCTTCTTTAATCCCGCCCTGCTATCAATTGCAGAACAGGATGATGACTTTGCTATCGAATTCCCAGTTCTCGGTGGCAGGTTTGGCGCCAGCGATGGGTTCATTGACAATATAGACGGAACTGAGGATTTGGCTAACGATCTCTCCAGTGAAGTTAGTAGATTTAATGACATTGTCCAAACTAATGGAACAGTGACAGCAAATGAAACTACCAATCTAACCACCTCTATTAATGCAATGAACAATAAAATACTAAGCCTGGATAATTCGAATCTAAACGGAAGTGGTGGTTTCGGTTTTGTTCTTGCTATACCCAGCGAAAGTTTTGGTTTAGCGTTGTCATTTTCAGCATCGGGATCAGGTGTAGGTCAATTTTTATATAATGACTCGCAAATTGTTAGTGATTTCACCACAGATATAGATAGCCTTGGAACTTGCTTCGATGGATCTACCATTTCGGATCAGGCCGTTAGAGATTGCATTCAAGTAACAGATTTTGAATTCGTAGAAACTAATCCAGATTCACTTAATTTTGGGCAAACAACTTTTGATACTGATGACAGCCTACAATCTGAAATATCCATTCTCGCGATAGGCGTTGCAGAATTCGGTGTTTCCATTTCGAGAGAGTTTGAAATCGCCGGCTCAGACGTCGCAATTGGTATTACACCTAAATCGGTTTCAATAAGTGTTATTGACTACACGGCCAGTGCGCAGGCTATCGATAGTGGTGGCGATGATATCAACGATTATTCCAAAACTTATAATGATTTCAATATGGACATAGGCTTCGCCAAAGATTTCGACAATGGCTGGAGGGTTGGTAGCACCATTAAAAATATTATCAGTCAGGAATATGAAACTAAAAATCCTCAGAACATCACTCGGATCATTGAAATTTCCCCACAAATACGGGCCGGTGCATCTTACCAAAATGACTGGACTACTTTTGCAGTTGATCTCGATTTAACTGAAAACGATGCATTTGGATCTCTTACTGCTGGAACTAGTCAGTATTTAGCACTTGGTTTGGAGTTAAATGTTTGGGATATCACTCAATTAAGGGCTGGCTATAGAAGTGACCTCTCAAATAGAGACCGAAATGTCGTTTCAGTTGGTTTTGGAATTTCACCACTCGGTTTCCATTTTGATCTGGCACTGGCTATCGGCCAAAATTCCGACGATGGTGGCTTTGCAATACAAACTGGTTTCAGATTTTAGATCCGTCCGAAATATCAAATAATAAGAAACAAACAGGCTCGTCTGAGTTTGTTCTATGTATTTATAAATATTAATCTTTTTGATGATCGCGATTATCGTTATTAGAATTTTGCTGGTTTCGAAAGTTTTAAAAATAAGCGCTATAATCACTATCAATAATCCAACCATTATCGGCAACTATTTTACGGCCGAACAAAAGATTAAAATTACGTTTCTGAGAATTTACTAAGTTCCATATTAATGCCAAAATAGCGGGAAAGTTAAAGGATTAGTGTGTCTCTTTATAAAACAAAAACAGATCCAGCCAAAAGTTCAAATTTTGAATTTTTGAGCCATGGCATTACCCATACCGGGTACGTCAGAAGCCGAAACGAAGATTCGATTTTAGTGCTCGATGAAGAAAACGTATGGATGGTAGCCGACGGAATGGGCGGGCATCATGCAGGTGACTTTGCCAGCCAAACCATTTCCAATAATTTGGGTTTGTTCAAACAGCAAGATGCTTTGGAAGACTCAATCCTGTTGCTCGAAGAAAACATCCTCAATTCAAACTCTATTATTCGAAATAAAGCCCTAAAACTGGGTAAAAACGAAACAATTGGCAGCACGGTTGTATGTGTTTATCTCTGGCAGGATTGTTTATTTGTATTCTGGGCAGGCGATAGTCGCCTTTATCGCTTTCGTGACAGTCTACTGGAAAGAATGACCGAAGATCACAGTTACGTCGAAGAGCTAGTGCGTATGGGTAAAATCCAGGCTAGTGAAGCTGAAGCGCATCCTGCAGCAAATGTGGTTTTAAAAGCTGTAGGTATAGACGATACACTCGCAATGGATTTTGATCATATTAAATTGCAGGAAAATGATATTTTTATTATCTGCTCAGATGGTCTTTATAAAGACCTTGAAGAAGCCAAGCTCACTGCAATTATTTCAAACTATAATTCGGATATGGTCATACTTTCTGAAAAATTACTCGAAGCCTCACTCGCGGCCGGCGGGACAGACAATACTTCGATTATTGCATTGAAAACTAGTATTAAAGGCTAAGATGGCTGAGGTATGTGAGTCACTCATCAATGATTACGTAGCCGGAACGCTAAGTATTGCTGACCTTGAACAAGGACTATCCAGCATTTTTATAGCCATGCCTGGAGGCCATACTATCGCACAAACACATCTTCAGACCCTGTATACCACTGATAAAATTGATTCAACTAAATTTACTCAAATTTCTCAGTTAATTTCAAAAGTAAATATCGATTCGACATTAAAAAGTGGCCAGGAAACTGACATTTCCTACTTCGCTGAAGACCAAACGCTCTACATGACCGATGTCACTGATTTGAGCGAAGATAGTACCAGTGATAAAACAGTCATAGTCCAAATCGACAATTCTTTTGATCCCGCCAGCATAATTCCTGTTCAAAAAAAGCGTGCTATTGAACCGGCTCATATTTCAGAACCTCGCGTCGTAGAAAAACCACATAAAACGCGAAAATATGAGAACCTGGGGCCTGGTGTTACGCTGAAGGATCGATTCGTACTACTGGAAAAACTGGGCCAGGGCGGCATGGGCGTCGTATTTAAAGCAAAAGATTTACTCAAAGTCGAAGCGAAGGATAAAGATCCCTATGTAGCGATTAAAGTCTTAACGGATGCTTTCAAAAAATACTCAGGCTCTTTTATTGCACTTCAACGTGAAGCCAGTAAGGCTCAACGTCTTGCCCACCCGAATATTGCAACCGTTTATGATTTTGATCGAGACGTCAATACCGTCTTTATGACCATGGAATACCTCCAGGGTAAACCGCTTAATCAATTGATTAAAGAAATAGTAAAAAAACCCTTAAAAACAGATCAGGCATTACACATCATTGACGAACTTTGCAGTGGCCTTGCCTATGCCCACGAAAAACATCTCATCCATTCAGATTTCAAACCTGGAAACTGTTTTCTGTTGAATGATGGGCATGTCAAATTACTCGATTTTGGCATCGCGCGCGCAAGTACTCAAACTGATGAAGAAAAAGAAAATACGATGTTTGACCCGGCAAAACTTAGCGCTGTTACACCCGCCTACGCAACACCAGAAATGTTTGCTGGGATGAACCCTGACCCGCGCGATGACATTTATGGTTTAGCCTGCGTCTCCTATCAATTACTAGCTGGGGGGAAACACCCTTATAATAAAGTAGCGGCGCCTAAAATAAAGGAACTGGGTATTAAACCCAAACCCATCAAAGGCTTAAATCGGCGTCAGCAACGAACGCTTCTGAGAGCTTTATCGGTGACCCGCGAAGACCGTATAGAAAGTGTTGAAATATTTGCCCAGGGAATGCGGTCGAAAAAAAGTCATTCAAAATCTATTATACTGGTGACGTTATTTGCAACCATTATTAGCGCAGGTATAGGGTACAAACCCTTCATGGAATTTCGTGAAGAACTTGATCTGATTGATAAAATTCAACTCATCAAACAGGGTAATAAGGCCTTGCTAATAGAAACTATCTGGTCGCTGGATCAACTCAAACCTGACCAACAAAGTATTATTTCAAGAGATTTACGTCGGGAAATCATCACTTTTTATCGAGAGAGGATTCGTTCAGTTTTCCGCCCTCAGGAAGGTTTATATGATTATCCCCAGGCATTGAGCCTTCTGCAACAAGCTAAGAAGCATTACCCCGATTCAGTCGCTTTATCGACCATTGAAGAACAAATTAAAGAGCAGCGGGATCGACTAATGAACAGCCTGATTTCGCTATACAATCGGTACGTAAAATCCCGTAAGCTGATAAAGTCATCTAATGGCGAAGACCTTACGACCGTAATGCCGTTAATCAAGCGTGTAGATCCAAAGCATTATTTGCTGAAAGATAAAGCACTGTCGGATTTGTACCTTACAGAATCCGAAAACTTGATTGCTAAACGAAAATACAAAGACGCGTCGCAATATATCGTCACTGGACTTAAGTTATTTCCAGATGACACTCGATTACAAAGCCTTAATAAACAGATAAACGCACAGTATTTAAACTAATGCCTGAACAGATCTCACCATTTCGTTTACTGGCCAAGACCTACGAAAGTCAATTGGTAACCCGGGAACAACACATTGAAATCCGCGCCCAGTTGCTCAGGAAGTTACAAAGTCACGGTAGTGTCGACGAAGCTGACCTGCAGAATTTTGCGATGATCACCCAGAATAATGACACCCCGACAACTGAGAAATCCTACACCAGCTCGGATTGGTTTATTATTGGACTAGGACTTGTGGCATCGATTGTGTTGGCTTTGATGTTGTATGGGTAGATTTTATTGAGCTCTGGCAATTATTTCCCCCACCTCCTCGTTACCAATATAGAACAGGTTGTTTAGATAAAACGACGCTATTTAATAGGATGGTTAAGTTGCCAACATTGCCTACCTAGCTGAATTCAACCGAATTTTCACCATCAGTGCACTCGCTACCGGCTACAAATATACTTAATTACTACTATTTACAATGTCCAGATAATGTTAATTACTGCCGATATAGTTATCCCATTAACAAATATAGTAATTACATCACTTCCTGCAAAACCTAGCCCATCTTTAGGCTCATCTGACAACAATTCCTTTAAAAACAGTCAGTTAAAAATTAATTGTCCTTGCGTTGGCACTACAGATTTATATTTCCTGTAAAAATAGGGAATAAACTATATCAGTGTTCTTTTAATGCCACCGGGCTGGGCGGAGATTCCAAGTAGGTTATAGAGAGTGGATTGCTGTGGATCGGCCTTAGTGGCTTTCCTCAGATGAATGGTTTTACCATCT
>JBLIOG010000067.1:0-16503 GCA_047639625.1 Gammaproteobacteria bacterium | reverse complement strand
ATGTTGATCTGGCCGTGGGTTTATATCGTGTTGCGCGATTTGCGGCGTAAGGCGATGTTGTCATGAAGGCCTTCGAAACGATTGATAGTGACCAGAAATTACAGCTGTACTGCAGTAAAATACGCCAAGCTGGTGTCTGTTACATTGATACCGAATTTGTCCGCGAGAAAACCTATTACCCGGTGTTGGCACTGATTCAAATATCGACTGATGATTCACTCGCCTGCATCGATCCATTGGTAATAGAAGACTTTTCACCCTTGTGCGAATTGCTAGTCAACCCTGACTTGCTAAAAGTATTTCATTCGCCCGATCAGGATCTCGAAATTCTACATCAGGTACTAAATGTAATACCGAAGCCGGTTTTTGATACCCAGCTTGCGGCTACCGTCCTGGGCTATCAACATCAAATTTCCTACGCTGAACTGGTTAGACTGATTACCGGAACGGAGCTCGAAAAAAAGCATACCCGTGCCGACTGGTCGCGTCGGCCGCTTACCGATTCGGAGCTGGATTATGCGATGGATGATGTGGTTTACCTGATTCCGGTCTATAAAGAAATTGAAAATCAAATAACTCTGAAAAATCGTTGGGCCTGGATAAAAGAGGATCTGGCAGCACTCAGCGATCCCGACAATTATCATGTTGATCTGGATGGACTCTGGAAAAAGCTAAAAGGCATTAACAAGCTGAAAGGCAGTCAACTGGAGGTTGCTCGCCAACTCAGTATCTGGCGGGAACAGCGGGCACAACAATCGGATCGACCAAAGCGCTGGATTCTCAAAGATGATGTAATTATCGATATGGCTCGACTAAAACCGGAAACCATCGATGAACTTTCGGGGATTCGTGATCTGGGGGATAAGTTGATAGAAAGGCATGGAGTGGCCCTGTTGGAGTTGATACAAAATGCAAATACTGTGGCAGCTGAAGATTGGCCTGTTCTGCAAAAAACCAAACCACTCAGTCAGGATCAACAAACCATTGCTGATGGATTAATGGCGATTTGCCGAATGGTAGCCGAACAGCACAAATTGAGTGTATCGACTCTGGCAACCCGAAAAGATATAGAAAAATTGATAGTTAATCGAAAAGGTAGCCCTTTATTACAGGGCTGGCGACAGGAAATGGTGGGTGACAAGTTATTGAGTTTCCTACATGGACAGATTGCTCTGGGTGTCAAAAACTTCCAGCCCTTTCTGTATGAAATGAAGCCATAAAATATACCTCGAATCGGCGGCTCCTTTTTTTACTGGACCAAAAAGTTCGAAAACAAAATTTCACCAATACCTTCTGTATTGGTCAGCTCTTTAATCCGTTGCTGGACATTTGCGGTTGCGATTTTTCGAATTTCTTCGCGTTTAATGGGTGATTTCATGTCGAGCGCGGGTTGTTCGCTAAGCAGCACAATCAGCTCGTGACGTATCGCAGGGATGTGAATTTTAATTTCTTCAACTGAATCGTCAGAGACCAAAACGTCGGCTTGTAACTGTAGAAATGTTAGTCGGTTTTTCTGACTGGTCAGATTGAGAACCATTGGACTACCAAGAGAAATATATGCCGATGACTGTTTGACGGCCTTTTCATCACCATCGGCTGTCCAGCTGATCGAGGGAAATACTAATAGTAATGAGAACAGGCTAAATAATATTTTTTTCATGGTATTTTAACAAATAAACAAGGTATTCTGTATATAGTCCAGTTTTACTATATTTGTATCAGCTAATCATGAATCCAGAAAAAATACAGCAATTAATCGAACAGAATATGCAAGGCGCCGAAGTGTCTGTCAGTGGCGCTGAGGGTAAATATATAGCCGAAGTCACCAGCGATGCTTTTGACGGGTTGATGACGATAAAGCGGCATAAAATCGTCTATGCCTGCGTCAATGCAGAAATTGCGTCAGGAGAGTTACATGCGTTGACTATCGTTGCTAAAACCCTGGCTGAAAGGGCTGACGGTTAGGGTTTTAATTAATTTTTTGCGCTGATTTTGCCTTTAGGCGAAGAATGGTTATTCGGCAATAAACTGACAGTTCCTACCCGAGTTTTTAGCCTGATATAGTGCTTTATCTGCGCGTTCGTATAACGAATCGCGCAGATCGTCAGATCTTGATTCAGTGATACCCGCCGAAAGTGTTATGCGCACCAATTGTTTTTTGAAATGAAAATCTCTTTTTTCAATACTATTGCGAATGGCTTCAACACACGTAGCAGCCTGATGTACGCCAGTTTTTATCAGTAACAATACAAACTCTTCTCCACCGATTCGGAAAAGGTAATCCGATTTTCGAGTGTGCTCCATCATGATTTTGGACACCAACTTTAAGGCATTATCTCCGGCAATATGCCCGTGTTGGTCGTTGATTCGTTTGAAAAAATCAATATCAAGAATTGCATAACTGAAGACATCTCCATGGCGTTGCCATCGAGCCAGCTCATTTTCCATTTGCTCGTTGTATGCTAGTCGACTGCCTGCGCCGGTGAGCGTATCGACCAACATTTTTTCACGACTTTCAGTCAACCGGTTTTGCAAATCTATTCTATGTTGTTCCATCCGTGAAATTTTGCGTGACAGTTCCTGGTTGCTCGTTTCAGCCTCCTGGCGACGTTGATTACTGCGGTCTACAAAATCGCTCACACCTGATTTCAAACTGCGTATGTTCTTGCCAATAATTTGTTTTAAAGTTTCGATATTCTGAGACTTCTCTATCTCGTCCTGAATGGCATCGACGCCTTGATTCATGGACTGTTGAAATGCCTGTACCTGGTCAAATTCAGTTAACCTTTCTTTTTGATCCTGACTGATTGCACCTGCGATCTCGTTTAGCTGGTCGGTTACTTCGAGTATAAATGATTCGAGGTCTTCTCTACTTTGGGATAAAGACTTTACTAAATGGCCAATTCGATCGACCAGTGATTCGAGCCATGCCATTTTTTCGACGTCAGTTTTATCCTCACTATAGTCAGCGAGTATTCGATCCAGGATGCCATCCTTTAGATTGAAACTGGACAGTGTTTTACAGAGGCTGACTAAAAGCTCGTCAGAGTTTTCAACATGATCATTGGTTAAGAAACCTTCATTGATCAAGTCTGCCAATTGAGTGATATAAGGTCTTATTTTGTCAGTGTTGTATTCGTGAGCAACGGATTCCAATAAACCGCTGGAAAGAGGTTTTAACTGTTTACGTTGATCGTCATCGAACTTAATTTGATGAAGCAATTCAAGAATAAGCCGAATCGAGTCCGAAATTCGAGATTTATCATCTTTGTTATCCGGATCCCGCGAATGAACTGTTTGTATAAGCTGTGTAAGTACCGTGCGTAATTTTTCATTTTGACTGGTTCTGGCTAAGGTTTGTATCTGGCCCAATTGGCTATCTAGTTTCCTGTCATGACCCCGCGCCACAATACACAACTCTCGTATTGTTTTCCGTAGTAATGAATCAACCGATCGCAGATCTCGAATTTGTTTGTCGAGGTCTCGTGCCAGGTCTTCATAAACTTTAATTGATTCCAAACTTTCCTCGTTTGCCAATAACAATATTATGAATATCAGATAATAGAGTTTAGATGCAAAATCGATTTTTTGCAGCAGCTCGGCAATTCTTTGAAATTAATTCTTAATGATGAGCATTAATCTAGATGGACAGAACTAAATCTTTTATTTGTAAATCGAGTTGTAACAAAGATCGACGATCATCGGGGTTCGAAATTGGACCAGAGTCTGGGGCTATCGGAGGTTTTATAGTCAGGCAGGATACTCGTTTTTATGCTTATCGAAATGTATGTGAACATATCGGCTTACAACGGAACACTATGGAGCACCGGTTTCTCCACAGCTGGCGCCCGCATTAATCCAATATGTGGTACACGAGGCCCTGTTTATGATTGATACGGACGAATGTGTTGGCGGCCCCGGTCTCGGGGAATGTCTCGACCGTGTCGAGATCGAGGTTTAGATGATAATATCTATTGACGATCAGTTCCTTAATCCGCAACTAGTTCTGGATCAATTGACCGAATAAATCGTATTCATCGCTTCCGGTAATCTCCACATCATAAAATTCGCCAACTTCCAGATTTCCATCATCAATATAGACGACACCATCGATTTCAGGCGCGTCAGCGTAACTTCGAGCAATGGTTTCGTGTTCATCGCTGGATTCAGTTAGGACGGTTAGGGTCTGGCCGACCCTGGATTTGAGTTTATTCGTACTAATAACTTGTTGCGCCTGCATGAATTGATCAAAGCGTTCCTGTTTTACGGCCTCTTCGACTGGATCAGGTAGCTGGTTGGCGGTCGCACCTTCGACGGGTGAATAGGTAAAACATCCAACCCGGTCGAGTTGGGCTTCATCTATAAAATCGAGTAATTGCTCGAAGTCGGAATCGGTTTCACCGGGAAATCCGACAATGAAGGTACTGCGAATTACCAGTTCAGGACATATCGCCCGCCATTGATGAATTCGTTCCAGTACTTTTTCGCGATTACCAGGGCGCTTCATCAGCTTCAGAATTCTTGGGCTGGCATGCTGAAATGGAATATCCAGATAAGGCAAAATCAAGCCGTCAGCCATCAAAGGGATGACTTTATCGACATGTGGATAAGGGTAAACGTAATGCATTCGAACCCAGATGCCGAGTTGGCCGAGCGCACGAGCCAGATCGAAGAATCGTGTTTGCAGGGGCTGACCATTCCAGAATTTAGTTGAATATTTGAGATCGACACCGTAAGCGCTAGTGTCTTGCGAAATGACCAGTAGTTCGCGCACGCCGGCGGCAGCTAGATGTTCGGCTTCCTGCATGACCTGATCAATCGGTCGACTAACCAGGTCACCGCGAAAAGAGGGAATGATGCAAAAACTACAACGATGATTGCAGCCTTCCGAAATCTTTAAATAGGCGTAATGTTTGGGTGTTAGTTTGATACCTTGATCAGGAATCAAATCAAAAAAAGGATCATGCGGTGCAGGCAAATGTTGATGTACAGCGTGCATCACTTCATCGCGGGCATGCGGCCCAGTAACCGCCAATAGATCTGGAAACTTTTCATTGATAAAATCGGCACGCGCACCCAGACAGCCGGTTACGATCACTTTTCCATTTTCATTTAAGGCTTCGTCAATGGTATCGAGTGACTCTTCAACGGCTGAATCAATAAATCCACAGGTATTGATAATCACCAGCTCGGCATCATTGTAGTCGGGCGTGATTAAATAGCCCTCGGCGCGTAACTGGGTGATGATTTGCTCAGAATCAACGGTAGCCTTCGGGCAACCCAAACTGACGAATCCGACTTTACCCGGTGCAAAAGGAGTTTTGTTCAAAATTAAAGGACCGATTTTCGAGAAGTGGCATTATCCTTGAAAGCGTCTTGCTGCGCAAAACACCATTTACCGATACTGGATGAATTTACAGTTCCATGATTTAATGCTTGGATAAATTCATTCTGGATGTCATATGTACCCGATCAGAATACTTAGCTTGCTCGTCATGGGATTTTTTCTGAGCTCGGTTCCAGTTCAAGCCGAATTGCGCGACCAGGGACTCAACTCAATCATGCTGATTATCGATAAAGCGATTGAAGATATGTCAGCGAGTTCGGAAGAAGGCGGAGACGATACTGCCGAGTCGAATGCTAATGCAAATCGAGCGGTCGTAAATCTATCGAAAACACTCGGAACATTGAGTTATTCGCGTTTGCAATGTGGTGAAGCGGGAGTGCTTGCTGAATTCACCCAACGCGTACAGAAGATGGCTGAAGAAAATCGAGATGCTATGCGCGACGCTTTTCAGGAAGGTTTCGACCAGAGTAAACAGGAAACAAAACTTCTATCGGAAGATGAATGTAAACGTCTGACTGAATCACGTAATCGCACTGATCCCGAGCCAGAAGCTAATGTCGAAGCAGACGAAGTAACGCCTGTAGAGGAAGTGGTGATCGAAGAAGTTATCGCTGAAGATCCGATTAAACGCTATCTTCGGATCGCTGAGTTAACGGGTCAACTGGCTTATAAACGCAAAGTTTGCCAGGACGAAAGTATATTCACGAAGGATTACAACGAATATATTTCGACGGTTCCTGACGAATTTGAGGAAGAAGTCAAAGAGGCTTACTGGAAAGGTTATAAGCATGGCAAACGATTAAATAAAAATTTAACCCAAGGGCAGTGTTGAACCTAATCTGGTTGAAAAATTTGTTATTCAATAAACGATCTATTTAATGAAGGCTTTTAGTCGAAAGAGCTGTTAATTAAAAGATACAAACCAGGAATAACCAGCAGCGCGCTAATCAACGGTATGGTCCAGAAGTCTGTACCAATCATTGCCGGAGCGAGACCATCAAGTCCTGCAATCAAACAGGCACATATAATTAAACTACCCCCTGCAATGGCTCTGACATTACGTCGATTTGCCAACCTGATCTCGCGTTTTATAGCGTCTATTTGATCCTGACGTAATTCCACTTTCAGTTTGTCATTAGCCAGTTTGCTTAATACTTGATGGGCAAGTTGGGGGATTTCGGGAAGTTTTTCGGCGATATAGGGTAAATTTTTCTTCATGCCCTGAACAAAAGCCTGAAACCCGAGTTGTTCATCCATCCATCTTTCCAGAAACGGTTTGGCCGTTACCCAGAGATCAAGTTGCGGATAAAGCCTTCGGCCTAATCCTTCAATGTGAAGAAAAGTTTTTTCGAGCAGCAGCAACTGTGGCTGAATTTCCATATTGAACATGCGCGCCGTCTGAAACAGTCGGACTAATAAATGGCCAAATGATATTTCAGCCAGTGGGCGCTGGAAAATGGGTTCACAAACGCCACGAATAGCGGCTTCAAATTCATCGATTCGGGTGTCAGCATCAACCCAGCCAGAGTCGACGTGAAGTTCTGCGACTCGTCGATAATCTCGATTAAAAAATGCGACAAAATTTTCAGCAAGATAGCGTTGATCAGATTTCGAAAGTGAACCCATAATGCCAAAATCCACGGCAATATATTTTGGGTTTTGAGGATCTTTCGCCGATACAAAAATATTACCGGGATGCATATCGGCATGAAAAAAATTATGTCGATAAACCTGAGTAAAAAATATTTCGACGCCTTTTTGTGAAAGAACCTCGAGATTGACACCTTTATCATTAAGCTGATCGAGATCGGATACTGGAATTCCTTCAATCCGTTCCATCACCATGACCGACTTATGACAATAATCCCAGTACACTTTTGGAACATATAAATCGTCCGAAGTTTCGAAGTTTCGGCGAAGCTCGCTGGCATTAGCGGCTTCGCGCACCAGATCGAGTTCGTTTAATAAAGTTTTTTCAAATTCTTCAACAATTTTAATAGGCTTAATTCTTTTGGCATCGCTCCAGTAGCGATCAACCAATCGAGCGAGAAACAACAAAAGGTCAATATCACGGCGGATATTTTTTTCGATATTTGGGCGCACTATCTTAACCACAACATCTTCGCCCGAAATCAATTGAGCCGGATAAACCTGCGCGATGGAAGCAGAGGCGAGAACGGTGTTATCAAAAGACAGGAAAGCCCGATCGATCGGCATATTCAATTCTTTTTCGATGATGCTACGAGCCTGATCAAGGGGAAAAGGTGGCACTTGATCGAGTAACTTTTCGAGTTCTTTGATGATATCTGCGGGTAGTAAATCGTGTCGAGTTGATAACATCTGCCCAAATTTAATAAAAATGGGTCCTAGCGATTCGATGCAGAGCCGAAGCCTTTCGCCCTGATTCAATTCATTATTGCGAAACCAGTTGAAAGGATTAATCCGACCAAGCCAACGAAGTTTTTTGAACAATGGTATGGGTGCCATTATTTCGTCTAGGCCAAAGCGGGCCATCAAATAATTGATTTCAATGAGCCGGATAAAGTTTTTCATTTAAGCTTTGAATCGATAGTGTCGGTTAAATGGCGAATCCGTGCTTCGTTGCGTTCTACCGCTTCTCGCACAGTTTTCAATTCGTCGGAAAATAGTTCAAATTCGGTTTGAGTTGGCGTCATTTTGACTTCTTCGCGCAAATATTCACTACCGGATTGTGAGAGTGACTGGAAACCCTGTTTGGCCCATTGATGGAATCCTCGCAACTGTTTACTGATTTGAACCGCAAGTACATCACCGGTTACGCGAGATAATTGCTCTTCCCAGTCGATGTTAATTGACGCCAAAATATTCTGCATGGTTTTTGCTACCTGAGCATCACCGTTAATATTGACTCGCTCTCGGATTGAGGTCGATATTTTATCGTCATTACTGGCTAAATTAATGAGGGCAAAAACTCGACCTGCAATGGTTGCATCTACTTCACGCGAGGGTGTTTGATCTGAAAGGCGAATACCCCAGTTACCCGGATGGCAAAACAGGGTTAGTTCCAGATCGGTAAAATGGATGGCTATGCATCGACCCTGTAATTCACGGCATTGCGGCAACAATGCGTCATCAAGGCTTATAAGCTGATTGCCACCAATTTCAGCCGCAGCAATCAGTCCGGATTTAAAGTTACTTAGAAAGATATCGCCAATCGCGTCAAATCGGGTATCGGACATAATCAGTATTTGAAAGCGCGATGAATTGCGACAATTCCACCACTGAGGTTGAGAACCTCAACTTCATCAAAACCGGCCTCATCAGCCATTATCTGTTTGAGTGATTCCTGGTCCGGGTGCATGCGAATAGATTCGGCAAGATATTGATAACTATCACGGTCTTTGGCTACAAATTCACCAAGTCGTGGCAATACTTTAAATGAATAAAAATCGTAAGCTTTTTCGAGTAAAGGATAAACAGGTTTGGAAAATTCGAGCACAAGTAGGCGGCCACCGGGCTTTAATACCCTTTGCATAGATGCTAGCGCAGCTGCTTTGTCGGTGACATTTCTAAGGCCGAATGCCATGGTAATACAATCAAGGCTGTTACCTTCGAAAGGTAAAGTTTCGGCATTGCATTGAACGACACTGATTCGATTTGATAGCCCACTATCGATGACTCTGTTGCGTCCCTGTTCAAGCATATTCTGATTAATGTCGGCAAGATACACGCGGCCCATATCGCCGACCCGTCCGGCCTGTTTTATGGCGAGATCTCCGGTTCCACCCGCCAGATCGAGTACCTGATGGCCTTTTCTGAGGCCACATAATTCGAGGGTAATTTTTTTCCAGGCGTGATGAATTCCAAACGACAGGACGTCATTCATCAAATCATAATTGCCAGCGACTGAGTCAAATACTGCACCGACTCGGGTTTGTTTTTCGCCGACGGGGACTTCGTCAAAACCGAAATGTGTAGTTGAAGATTTGGTCACTGACAGTTATCGATGTAAAAAATAGAACGATAGCAGATGTGACATGGCAATTGTAATAGTTGGACTCGTTAACGGGTTGGTTGCAACAACTATAATGACTTAAGACTCATTTGCTTTACGTTCGTACCCGGCTTCTTTCAATCGATCTAGATAGGCTGACCACTTGAAGTCGTAATGGAGTCCGAGCTGATAGAGATAATCCCAGCTATAAATACCGGTGTTGTGGTTATCATCAAAAACAAGTTTAACTGCGTAATGCCCTATGGGCTCAATTCGCTCGATGTTGACATCTTCCTTGCCGATTTGAAGGACTTCCTGACCTGGGCCATGACCCTGTACTTCGGCCGAAGGCGAGTATACGCGCAGGTATTCAGTGGTCAGTTTGAAAGTTGACTGATCTTCAAAAGTAAGTTCAAGTACCCTGGACAGGCTGTGGAAATTGATTTCGGTAGGTTTCACTAGGCGTCTCTTATAGAATGTACTGGCTTAAATCTTCTTCCAACGAAAGTTCGCCAATGTGCTGGTTAACATAGTCGGCATCGATTGTGACTGATTGTTTGGGCCAGTCGGAGGCATTGTAACTAACCTCATCAAGTAACCTCTCCATCACCGTATGGAGTCGTCGTGCACCGATATTTTCCTGTTTCTCGTTAACTTGCCATGCAACTTGAGCAATTCGAGCGAGACCATCATCGGTGAAATTCAGCGACACTTCTTCGGTATTCATCAGCGCACAATACTGCTCGGTGAGTGACGCATCGGGTTCTCTTAATATACGGACAAAATCTTCTACTGTCAGGGCGGATAGTTCAACCCGAATCGGTAATCGGCCTTGAAGCTCGGGAATTAAATCACTGGGTTTGGATAAGTGAAAGGCCCCGGATGCAATAAACAGAATATGATCAGTTTGAATCATACCGGCCTTGGTCGATACTGTGCAGCCTTCAACTAACGGCAATAAGTCGCGTTGCACACCTTCGCGTGACACGTCAGCGCCGTTAGTTTCATGGCGTCGTGCGACTTTATCGATTTCATCGATGAATACGATGCCATTCTGTTCGGCATTATCGAGGGCCGCGAGTTTTAATTCTTCCTCGTTGATCATCTTGGCCGCTTCTTCGTCGGTTAGCAGTTTCAGGGCTTCCTCGACGCGCAGTTTCCGGGTCTTACTTTTCTGATTACCCATGTTTTGAAACATCCCCTGCAACTGGCTGGTCATTTCTTCCATGCCAGGCGGTGCCATGATCTCGACGCCAACTGCAGGTGCTTTCAAATCGATTTCTATTTCGCGGTCATTCAATTTGCCTTCGCGCAACATTTTGCGAAATTTCTGGCGGGTGCTATCGGCTGATTGATCAGCTTCACCTTCAAGATCTTTGGGCTTGGGTAGGAGCGCATCCAGAACGCGTTCCTCGGCTGAATCTTCGGCCCGGTGTTTAACCCTTTGAACTTCGGCCTCGCGCATTTCTTTGATGGAAACATCAACTAGATCGCGGATGATAGACTCAACATCGCGACCAACATAACCCACTTCGGTAAATTTAGTTGCTTCTACTTTGATAAACGGCGCATTCGCAAGTCTAGCCAATCGGCGGGCAATTTCGGTTTTTCCGACTCCGGTAGGCCCCATCATCAGGATATTTTTAGGCGTTATTTCATTGCGTAGTGATGGTTCCACCTGTTGTCGACGCCAGCGGTTTCGTAGTGCAATTGAAACAGCGCGTTTAGCCTTTTCCTGCCCGATGATATGTTTGTCGAGTTCCTGGGTAATTTCCCGCGGGGTCATATGTGATTGGGTGATTTTTTTATTGTCCACTAGGTTTACTCGAATGTCAGTTCTTCAAAACTATGGTTTTGATTGGTATATACACAGATATTGCCGGCAATCTGCAGGCCTCGCTCTACGATTTCACGAGCTGGCAATTCAGTTGTATCAAGCATTGCGCGCGCTGCCGACTGAGCGAAGGGGCCACCGGAACCTATGGCCATCAGACTATCTTCGGGTTCGATAACATCCCCGTTACCCGAAATGATTAGCGAGGCCTCTTTGTTAGCGACACAGAGTAACGCTTCGAGGCGCCGAAGCGCCCGGTCTGATCTCCATTCCTTTGCCAGTTCTACGGCAGATCGAATCATTTGACCACCATGTTTTTCAAGTTTGCTTTCGAATAATTCAAACAATAGAAATGCATCAGCGGTGCCGCCGGCGAAACCAGCAATGACCTGGTCTTTATGAAGTCTGCGAACTTTTCGAGCATTACCTTTCATGATGGTATTGCCCATACTGACCTGACCATCGCCGCCAATCACGACAGTATTGCCGCGTCGGACCGATAAGATGGTAGTGCCGTCAAATTGTTTCAAAACAAGACCTCGACATTATTTGGACGAAAGACTCCATATAGGGGTATTACGGGACGATTACAAGTCTTTCAGGACTGACGTTTTGCGCGCGGATGAGCGGCGTCAAACACCGAAGCCAAATGCTGAAAGTCCAGGTGAGTATAAATCTGGGTGGTTGAGATATCAGCATGGCCGAGTAATTCCTGAACGGCCCGCAAATCACGACTCGATTCGAGCATATGTGTCGCAAATGAGTGACGTAACATATGTGGTGATAGTGGTTGGGACAGGCCCTGACGTTTAGCTAAAAGTTTTAATCGACTTTGAACATTTCGGTGAGAGATACGATTTCCATTTTTGCTGAGGAATAGAGCCTGCTCCTCAGCCGTTTTTGATATCGCCCACCGAAAACCAAGCCATTTTTTAATCGCTATAACCGCTTTAGAGCCTACAGGTAATTGTCGGGTTTTATTGCCTTTACCAGTCACAATCATGCTTTGCTGTTCGAGATCGACATCTATCAGGTTCAGGCTGACGACCTCTGCAAGTCTAAGGCCCGATGAATAGGTCAGTTCGAATATGGCAAGATCTCGAACCATTAATGGGTCTTTACTATTGTGGTTGGTCAATAATTGGTCGAGTTGTTCGGCGTCGCAGGTTTTAGGAAGTGGTTTATCGGCTTTTGGTGCTGCTACTTCGATGGCCGGATTGCTTTCAAGCATGCCGCGTTTAACCAGATACTGAAAAAAGCCTCGAATCGACGATAATTCACGTTGAATACTGCGGCTTTTTAAACCGCTCCGGTGTCTACCCGCGGCATATCGACTAACGATGTTAAAACTGATATTTGACCAGGAATCGATCTGATGTTTTTTTAGATACTCGCAAAATTGCCTGAGATCCCGGCGATAGTTTTTGCAGGTATGCGGCGAATAATATTTTTCGCTACGTAGACTTTGCAGGTATTCGTCGAGAATTTCCATGCCGGCCTGGATTAATGATTGAGCAAACCTTGTAACCG
Source organism: Gammaproteobacteria bacterium (assembly GCA_047639625.1). Taxonomy (GTDB): domain Bacteria; phylum Pseudomonadota; class Gammaproteobacteria. The sequence continues at coordinate 3,819 of JBLIOG010000067.1, read as the reverse complement.
AGTGCTGACCAGTTCGCCGAGGTTTTTAAGAAAGATCGTTCCCATCAATTGAGTGAATCGCGTGCTACTGGTACTACCAAGACAAAGAAGTCCGATTGATTCGGTATGAAAAAGCGGTATAAGCGCACTCGATCCAATTTTAAATTCAGGGCCGAATATTTCCAGATTAATTTTGTCGTCGAGTCTGCCGCAAATAGGATCGCGTTTATCAATCCAGGGCAGGATCGTTTCAACAATTCCACTATTTGCGTCAAGGTGATGTCCTTGCAGGATATTCTTTTTGTCTTTGACGTTCGGTAAAAACCGGAAGCAGACAAAATCGGTATAAAAGAAAGTCTGAACCTGGTCCTGAACCATGGCCAGCACATCGTATAGCTGATCAGATTTCATCAATTCCAGCGATAGTCTATGAAAACGTTGGTTAAGTTCTTCGTTATCGCGTGCGATTCCGACCAACTCATCCAGCTTTGCGCGGATATTTCGATTATCGTCGCGCAGGATTTTTATCTGGCGTTCAACTAGTGAAATCGCTGATCCAGATTGATGGGGAATATTTAAATTCGCCAGAACATCCGGGTAGCGGGTAAAGATATCGGGATTTTGTTCGAGATATTCGATGATTTGAGTCTCGTCCAGAGCAATATCCTCAGATGATTCAACGCTTGTATTAGTCATATTTCTATCTGGCCTTCGTAAATCCGGGCGGTGTCACCAGTCATCATAACGGGGTTTCCGCGCCCGTGCCATTCCATATTCAGTATCCCGCCGCTTAATTCTGCTTCTGCCGCAGGATCGAGCAATCCGAGTTCTCGGCCAACCACCATAGCGGCACAGGCGCCGCTACCACAGGCACGGGTTTCACCGACACCGCGTTCAAAAACTCGTAACTTAAACCGGCCCGGGTTAATAATTTGCATGAAACCAACATTGACCCGTTCAGGGAACAGCGGATGAGATTCAAGCATAGGGCCGAGGGACTCAACCTGAGCCAGATCGACATCGTCAACTTGCATGACCATGTGCGGATTACCCATCGAAACGGCGTTAAAGTGTATTTCCTGTTGATCGATTGAAATTTGATAGCTTTCGCCATTCGACTGTTCGGTTAATTCCAGTGGAATAAACTGAGGTTCGAAACGCGGAACTCCCATGTTAACTTTTACTCGAGTCGCCGATATTAGTTCGAGCTGAATCAATCCGGCATTGGTCTCTACTTTAATAATATCTTTATCAGTCAAATTGTTTTCACGAACAAAGCGCGCAAAACACCTCGCGCCATTACCACATTGAGTGACTTCGCCGCCATCGGCATTGAAGATACGATATTTAAAATCGACATCATTCGACTCAGCCGACTCGACAATCAGTAATTGATCAAAGCCAATACCGGTATGTCGGTTCGACCATTTTTTAATGCGGGTCGCATCAGGAGTGAAAGGCTGGCTAATGGCGTCTATGACCATAAAGTCATTGCCGAGGCCGTGCATTTTTGAAAATTGTAAACTCATGACCCGCGTAGCAAAGATTCGCCGCGAATCTGGTCTTCAAAAGTTTCGCGTTTACGAACACAATAATGTTGATCGCCATCAACCAGGACTTCACAGGCCCGGTTTCGGCTGTTGTAGTTGGATGACATGACAAAGCCGTAAGCGCCGGACGAACGAATCGCGATTAAATCATTGCGATCGATTCGAAGTGATCGATCCTTGCCGAGAAAATCACCCGTTTCACATATAGCGCCAACGACATCATAGGATCGTTCTTCGGCATTGCTTTTAGAATTGACGGCGATGATCTCCTGCCAGGCGCTGTAGAGTGATGGGCGTATTAAGTCATTCATAGCAGCATCGACGATGGCAAAATTCTTGTCTTCTGATAACTTAATATAGTCAACTTTACTCACCAGAATACCGGCATTACCCGCAATTGCACGGCCTGGTTCAACCACAATTTTACCCTCAAAAGTATTGAGCCTTTCCTTTAAGGCCTCTATCCAGTCGGAAGGTAAAGGTGGAACTTCATCCTTGTATCGAATTCCGAGCCCACCACCAAGATCGAGATGGTGAATATTAATACCCTGCTGCTTTAATTTCTGGATTAAACCCAGTAGTCGATCGAGGGCATCGATATAGGGTGACAACTCAGTTAATTGTGATCCAATGTGGCAATCGATGCCAATGACTTCGATGTTCGACAAGGTTACGGCATGGCGATAAATACGTTCGGCCTGATCAAATGCGATACCAAATTTATTTTCTTTTAAACCCGTCGAAATATACGGATGAGTTTTTGCATCAACATCCGGATTAACGCGAAATGAAACACGGACAGATTTGCCTGATTCGCCTGCCACGATATTGAGCAAATCAAGTTCCTGTTCTGACTCCACATTGAAACAATAGATGTTGCTATCAATGGCTTCGCGCATTTCAGTGGCCTGTTTGCCGACACCCGAAAATACTATTTTGTCAGGATCACCACCGGCCTTTAGAACACGCCGTAATTCACCCGCCGAAACGATATCAAAACCCGATCCCAGTTTTGCCAGAAGGTTTAATACCGCTAGATTAGAATTAGCTTTTACCGCGTAACAAACCAGATGATCGAGACCATTTAGTGCCTGATCAAAGGCATGCCAATGACGCTCGAGGGTTGCCCGTGAATAAACGTACAACGGTGTGCCGTGTTCTTTTGCAAGGTCACTGATGGGTACCGATTCGCAATGAAGTTGACCTTCTATAAAATTGAAATGATCCAAAATATTCCTTATTTTTAAAGTGACTGGAAGAAGAGGCAAGACTGACTAATAAGTAACGCCTTTGGTTTTTTCTTCCTCTTCAACCAGTAATTCAAGCGAGCCTTTATTGCCACAGCTCATCGTGCCCGTCAAAAGGAGGAGACATAGTAGGCCTGTTAATAGTTGCTTCATACCCGAATCTCGGTGCAAAAGCATATTATGTGGAGAGCGAAGCCGTGAAGCAATCTATCAGGCGTTATTTTTAAAGCACTTTTTCCTGCAACGAAACCATTTTGCCACTGCCAGGACCAAATTCAGCGATTTCTAAAAACCCTTGCTGCTGGTGGAAATGAAGTGAAGGTTGGTTGGGTGGATCACTGTCGACTTCGCAGACCAATCTTTGGTATCCAGAGTGAACCGCGTAGTCCGATAATTTACGATAAAACTTCTGGCCCAGACCGAGCCCACGCGATGCGGAATTTATAACGATGCGGTCTATGTATAAAAAGTCAGTGCAGTGTTCATTAAACCAGAGAAAATTGGGGCTATCATAGTGCGCACTGCTGTTAAAAATCATCATAAACCCCCCGACTTTATTATTGACTTCAGCCGTCCAGATTATCGTCGCCTGTTCAGCCATGTACTGAAAGCGGGGTTCATCCATCGGACTCAATAGTTCGACCGATGCTTCGTTAAGGCTAAGGATATCGGGCAAATCCGAGCTTCTGTAATCGCGTATTAAAATAGCGTTATTCATATTTGGAGTGGTTATTGCGGCCGAATATCAGTTTAACTAATTTGAAGTCAGTGACGTTATGTAATTTGAACACAATCGTGCTTTGCGGTTTGTGTTCATATTGTGCCGTCCTAGGATATTCTAGGGCATTCATACCGCGATCAGGTCGGAGATTGGGGTCGCTATAAACGCCTGTAGAGCATTGATTCAGGATTTAAGGGTAACTTTCACTCCAGGAGCCTCAAGGAGCTTTCTTCGTTCCTCAGAACTCCTCCTTGACCCTCCTTGCGCTACAGTTTTAGCTAGTCATGAATCAATACTCTGTTCTCTCTACCTGTGCACGGTA
>JBLIOG010000066.1:0-16531 GCA_047639625.1 Gammaproteobacteria bacterium | reverse complement strand
GTCTCGCGGAAAAAGGGCATTTTTAGAGGTGCCCTTATGGTAAGTAGCTTTTACCCATCAAGTAACGATCAACCTCGCGTGCTGCGCGACGACCTTCATCGATCGCCCATACGATCAAACTCTGACCCCGACGTCCGTCACCCGCTGCAAATATACCGGGTTTACTGGTAGCGAATCGATCATACTCGGCAAGAATGTTAGATCGAGGATCTTTCTCGACACCGAACTGTTCCACTAAAGCTCCTTCGGGACCCATAAAGCCCATTGCCAGTAGCACGATATCGGCAGGATGTACTTTCTCACTGCCTGCAACCTCTCTCGGAATCATCTGTCCCCCAGGCGTTCGCTCCCATTCGATATTGACAGTATGGATAGCAGTTACCTGACCATATTCATCGCCTTCGATTTTTGTGGTCTGTACCAGATAATCACGCGGGTCCTGACCTTGAACGGCAATTGATTCTTGCTGGCCATAATCAATCAGTAATTGTCTTGGCCATTGCGGCCAGGGATTGTCAGGCGCCCTGGCTGCGGGTGGTTGAGGCATGATTTCAAGTTGAACGACATTGTTGCATTTTTGCCGTAATGCAGTTCCTACGCAATCGGTACCGGTGTCACCGCCGCCGATCACAATGACATTTTTACCTTTTGCATCAATATAATTGCCGTCTTTATGATCACTATCTAACAGGCTTTTAGTATTGGAATGGAGGTAGTCCATCGCGAAATGGATGCCTTTTAAATCACGTCCGGTCGCCGCTAAATCGCGTGGCATCGTGGCACCGATACATAACATTACTGCGTCGAAAACACGCTCAATTTGTTCTGCGGTCACATCTTTGCCCACTTCAGTATTGGTTACAAAAACGACGCCTTCTTCGGCCAGCAAATCAACCCGACGCTGGACGATTTCTTTTTGCAATTTCATATTTGGGATTCCGTACATTAGCAGTCCGCCAATACGATCGGCGCGTTCATAAACTGTGACCATATGACCGGCCTTGTTGAGCTGCGCAGCCGCGGCTAGACCGGAAGGCCCTGAACCAACGACGGCGACAGATTTACCGCTGCGGGAAGCGGGCGGTTGGGCGACTACCCAACCTTCCTTAAAGCCCCGATCAATAATAGCAACTTCATGGTGTTTGATGGTGACTGGATCCGCATTGATTCCCAGTACGCAGGACGCTTCGCAGGGAGCCGGGCAAACTCGTCCAGTAAACTCCGGAAAATTATTAGTCTTGTGCAATAGTTGAAGCGCTTCTTTCCAATGGCCTCGATAAATTAAATCATTCCATTCAGGGATGAGATTATTAACCGGGCAGCCGGCAATAGCAGGCGCATACTTTGATACTGCCGATTGGCAAAATGGCACGCCACAGTCCATGCAGCGGGAGGCCTGTGCTTCAATTTTGGCCGTTTCCATAGGTTCATGAACTTCCTGCCAATTGTTTAAGCGTGAAGCCGGATCACGATCTTTTGGCAACGCTCGTTCAACTTTCATAAATCCAGTTGGATTACCCATAATTACGTCTCCTTATTCAGCTCAGGCTTGCTGAGCCGCCAGATTTTCAAGATGCATATCGAATGCCTTAACCGCCACTTCGTATTCGGTTTTAAATTTCCCGGTGCTTCGCGCGGAACTCATGTATCCCTGCATTTGTTTGTAATCCACCGGCATCACTTTGACGAAACGTTTCAGCGAATTCTCCCAGTCACCCAGTAAGGCCTCTGCGACATCAGATTGTGTGTTTTCCATATGCTCGGTAATCAATGCCTTTAAATCGGCACTATCTTCTGTATTGCTTACCGCCTCCAGCTCGACCATTTCCATGTTGCATTTACTGGCGAAATCCTGGTTTTCATCGAGTACATAAGCCACACCGCCTGACATTCCAGCAGCGAAGTTCCTTCCAGTCTGGCCGAGTACAACGGCTTTACCTCCGGTCATATATTCACAACCGTGATCGCCAACGCCCTCGACAACTGCAATGGCGCCTGAGTTACGAACACAGAAACGCTCACCGGCCACTCCACGAACAAAGGCTTTTCCGCTGGTAGCGCCGAAAAATGCAACATTACCGATGACGATATTTTTACCCGCTTCAAAGCTGGATTCTCTGGATGGATACACCACTAAATGTGCGCCAGATAGGCCCTTGCCAAAATAGTCGTTGGCATCGCCTTCGAGTTCAAAGCGAAGACCTCTGGCCGAAAAGCAGCCAAAGCTCTGACCGGCTGATCCGTTAAATTTAACGTTGATTGTGTTTTCAGGCAGACCTTCAGCCTGATATTTTTTAGAGATTTCATTAGAAATCATGGCACCTATCGTACGATTCGTATTGACCACGGAATATTCAAGATTGACGGGCGTTTTAGTATCCAGAGCATCTTTGGCATCGATGATCATTTTTCGATCAATAATATCGTCAATCAGGTGTTTTTGTTTCTTCGAGCAATACAGCGTTTCATCTTCTGCATTGTCTTCTTTAAATAATAGAGGGCGTAGGTCGATGCCTTTGTACTTCCAGTGTTCCAGACCATCAATCGGTTTCAAACTCTGAGTCTGGCCGACCATTTCGTTGATCGTCCTATAACCCAGCTCCGCCATAATTTCGCGTAAACCTTCTGCCATCATGGTGAAGAAGTTAACCAGAATGTTGGACTGTCCCGCGAAGCGCCCTCGGAGTTCTTTGTCCTGTGTCGCAATACCAACCGGGCAGGTATTTAAATGGCATTTACGCATCATGATACAACCCTGAACGACAAGGGCTGCTGTTGCTATACCCCATTCTTCGGCGCCTAACAAAGTTGCAATCGCGAGGTCTCGAGGTGTTTTTATCTGGCCATCAGTTTGTACCGTAATTCGACTGCGCAACTTGTTACGAACCAACGTCTGGTGTGTTTCAGCCAGTCCTAACTCCCAGGGTAAGCCGGCGTGTTTAATGGAGCTCAGCGGCGATGCGCCGGTTCCACCATCATGACCCGCAATCAAAACAACATCGGCATAACCTTTACAGACACCCGAAGCAATCGTGCCAACACCCGCCCCAGAAACTAACTTAACGTTAACCCTTGCCTCACGATTCGCGTTTTTAAGATCAAATATTAACTGTGATAAATCTTCGATTGAATAGATATCGTGATGTGGGGGCGGAGAGATTAAACCCACGCCTGGCGTAGACCCTCGAACTTTACCGATCCACGCATCAACTTTATGACCCGGTAACTGGCCGCCTTCGCCAGGTTTGGCACCCTGGGCCATTTTTATCTGTAACTCGTCGGCATTAGCGAGGTAATGACTGGTGACACCAAAGCGCCCCGAAGCCACCTGTTTAATGCGTGACATCATTGAGTCACCATTTTCCAGAGGCGTAAATCGAATTGGGTCTTCACCACCTTCACCGCTGTTGCTCTTTGCTCCGATGCGGTTCATGGCAATTGCCAGAGTAGTATGCGCTTCCCAGGAAATTGATCCAAAAGACATGGCACCAGAAGCGAAGCGTTTGAAAATGTTTTCAACCGGTTCAACGTCTTCCAGGGGAATCGATTGATGGCCCGGAGAAAACTCAAGTAAACCTCTTAAGGTAAATGCTTCTTTACTCTGGGTATCAACCATCTTTGTGTATTCTTTAAACTGTGCGGTATTGTTACTGGCGGTTGAGTGCTGGAGTAGTCGAATTGTAGTCGGATTAAACAGGTGACGTTCACCATCATGCCGCCAGGCGTATTCACCTCCGGTTTGCAAAAGATTGTCAACCGCGATACGGTCTTTGCCAGGGAAGCCTTCGCGATGACGTGCCAGCGATTCTTGCGCAATCTGATCAAGGCCTAAGCCGCCAATTCGACTAATAGTGCCGGTGAAATAATGGTCGATTACCTCACTATTAATACCCAGAGCCTCAAAAATTTGAGCTCCCTGGTATGATTGAAGCGTTGAGACGCCCATTTTTGAAAATATTTTTAATAACCCGCTACCGACCGCTTTGACGTACTTATCGACGATCTGGTTGTTGCTTAAATGAGCTTCGACGACGCCGGCATCGCGCAATTCGTATAAGGTTTCCAAAGCGAGATAGGGGTTGACTGCTGCAGCGCCATATCCCAGAACGGTGGCAAAATGGTGGGTTTCTCGAATATCTGCAGCCTCCAGAATGATGTCGGCTTCGGCTCGTAAACCTTCTCGGATTAAATAGTGATGAACGGCGGCAGTCGCTAGAAGAGAGGGGATTGCTGCGTGATCTGAATCGATGCCTCGATGGCTCAATATCAAAAGTGAATAGCCATCGATAACAGCATCTTTTGCATGCTGACAAAGCCGGTCAAGGCCTCTTTTAAGCTCACCTTTGTTCCCGCTTGCCCTGAAGTTGATATCAATGGTTTTGGCCTGAAAATGATCATGATCAATATATTGAATTTTGATCAGCTCTTCATTGGTCAGAACGGGTTGTTCAATTTCAAGTTTGTGGCAATGCCGGGCTGTTTCTTCAAGGATATTGTGCGAGTAACCAACGTAGCCTCGCAAGGACATGACCAATTCTTCTCGAATCGGATCGATTGGTGGATTAGTAACCTGGGCAAAAAGCTGTTTGAAATAATGCGAAAGCTGCTGAGATCGGTCGGATAAAATTGATAATGGGGTATCTATACCCATAGCGCCCAGAGGCTCTTTACCGGTGCATACCATTTGGGCCAATATCACCTGCAGATCTTCATTGCTGTAACCGAATGCTTTCTGCATTTTTCGTAAATTAGACAATGGCGGTTGAGCAATAGATGCAACAGGAACTTCTAAATCACTTAAAAGAATTTTATTTCGGCTAAGCCACTGACCATAAGGCTGCGAAGAACAAATTTCTTTTTTCACCTCGTCGTCACTGATGATACGACCTTGTTCCAGGTCAGCGATAAAAATTTTACCCGGTTGCAATCGGCCTTTTTCAACGACGGTTGACTGATCAACGCACAATGCGCCCGTCTCAGAACCCATGATTAAGGTACCGTCATCGGTCAAAAGATAGCGGGAGGGACGAAGACCATTTCGATCCAGCGTGGCACCAATCATTTTGCCATCGGTAAAGGAAATTGAAGCGGGTCCGTCCCAGGGTTCCATAACACGGGCATAGTATTCGTAGAATGCACGTTTAACGGGGTCCAGGTCTTCCTGGGTCTGCCAGGCTTCAGGCACTACCATCATCAATACCTGGGCTAGCGGGCGGCCACTCAATACCAGTAACTCAATAGCCATATCAAGATTGGCCGAGTCAGAGTTACCCCGATTGCAAATTGGGTTAAGCATCTTTAGTTCGGCATCTGTGAAGTGAACCGACTTAAACATCGTCTCCCGAGCGTTCATCCAGTTGACGTTACCCTGTACGGTATTAATTTCGCCATTGTGTGATAAATAGCGGAATGGTTGAGCGCGGTGCCATGAGGGGAACGTATTGGTTGAAAAGCGTGAATGAAACATCGCTAATCCAGAAACCACCCGCTCGTCCTGAAGATCCAGATAGTACTGCCTGACTTGCGCCGTCGTGAATTGTCCTTTGTAAACGATAGTTCTTGATGACATCGAGGTGACATAAAATTCGTCAGCGGTTCGGGCAATAGTGTTGTTGATGGTATGCGCGGTATGTTTTCGCAGAATAAATAATTTTCGCTCGAAGTCCTGGATGTTCAGGTTTCCGGGTTTCTGAATAAAAACCTGTTCAATTTTTGGTTCAAGTTCAACTGCAGCGGCACCCAGCATGGAGTTATCCGAAGGAACCGGTCGATATCCTAATAAGTTAAGGCCTAACTCCTGCATAGCATTATTGAGAATTTCGCGACATTTTTCTGCCTGTGCGGAGTCTCCTGGAAAGAAGATCATTCCCACCCCGTAATCGCCGGCTGCGGGCAGTTCTATTCCGATATCACCGACTACAGCTGTAAAAAAATCGTGAGGTATTTGAATGAGAATACCGGCACCATCGCCACTTTTAATATCAAAACCAGTGCCACCACGATGTTCCATGCAGGTCAACATAGTCAAGGCATTTTCAATAATTTCGTGAGACTTTTTACCTTTTAGATTGGTTACAAATCCAATACCACAACTATCATGCTCAAATTCAGCACGATACAAACCTTGAGGCTTATTGTTTATATTAGTCATAACAACCTTCCTGTAATATGTGAGTTACAGCCCGTCTGCCGGACTATATTGGTAAAGATATAATCTGCGCCAGGCAACCTTAAACAGAGTCCGAGCCGATCGTAGGTCAAATCAAAAGCACTTCCTGAATTTGTTTACGCCGTCGTAAAGTTTCCCGAAATCAGAGTCGGGCGAACCAATATATTATCAGGCTTTGTTGACGGCACTACCCGATTTTTTCAGTCAAACTCGACGCCGTATATTTTAGTGTTGTTGCTAAAATCAGGCGTCTATAATCTGGAAACGAATGACAGCTTAAACTCTTTATCAAGGCGCTGAAATTCATGCCTGTTCGGAAAATATATATTCCCATAAAAATATTCGCGCGAAACTTCTTTCTACGCTCGCGAACCCCTAATTAAATAACATTTTGTAAGAAAAGAAAAACTTAGGGACAATTGAGTAATTTACGCCCCATAATGGACGGATTCATGCCTGATATTGCCCAGAATTGGTGCAATTTGAATTTCTTTGATCGGGTCCGTTTTCCCTTAAATCATGTTTGGATACGGTTGGATGAGATTGGCATCACCATTTGATTAGTAATCTTTGTTACCCTATTTGTCTGGCAACCGGATAAACACAGCTAATTTGTCAAACCATACATAGATTTCTATATTGGAAAGTTGCTACCTCTAAATTTGGATGTAGGCATTTTTCTCAAGTTACCCTGGGCCATATTTAGATTTTCAGGACAGAAATGTATAATGGACGAATAGAGATATTAATTTCGATATTGGGTATTCGAATTTAAAAGGTTATTTACCAGTAATAATAATGGTGCAAAAAACATTATGTCTGTATTAAAAAATGTCGTGGTGCTGACCCTGATATTAATCGGTAGTTTTGTAGATGCCATCGTTTATTCAGCTACAAGCAATGTCGCAATCAGTCCAAGGATCGAGCAAGCCTGTTATCGCGGCAGTATTGAAGACGTTGTCGATATGGTCAACCGGGCGGAGAAACTTATTGATGAAGTGGGGTCAGAACTTGCATTTCGGCAATTCATGGTTGCAGAAGGCGGGTTTATCCGAGGTGATCTCTATGTCTTCGCGATAGATCAGCAGGGGACGATTGTCGCGAATGGCGCTGCTCCAATCTCAGTCGGCCGAAATAGCCTACAGGCGCGTGATCAAACGGGTTATTATTTCGTGAAAGATATGTTGGTGCGTGCATCTAGAAGTGGTTCTGGGTGGGTGCGTTATCAATGGTTTAGTCCCTGTACGGGTAAAATGTCCATGAAACGGGTGTATTTCAAACGCCTTGGTCATCATGTAGTTGGCGTGGGATCTTACAGCCCGCTTGATATCTGAACATGGTCTATTGATTGAAAATGTTACCCGGGATTGCCTTTTCTGGCTGCTAGTCGCTTTCGGGTTTCAATCGGGTCGCTAACCAGTCTTTTACGTATTCATTTCAGACCAACATAAGTCATGGCAGATTCACAAGTAGCAAAAAGAAAGCACTGATCAAACTATAGGCTTCTAACAGTCTTAAAGAGTTGACGTTGCGAGGAATTTTCCGACTGCCAATCGTTGGCTAAATCTGGACTCCCGATGAATAGCATCTCTGTGCAAGGAGACGCAGAGCACGACTGACTATGGTCGGTAGCTGACCAGTCAATGGCCGCGAAGACGGTTCCGGCAGATTCGAGTGTCTCATATTCCTGCTCCATGGTTATGGCTTGATTGCTGAGTCGACATATTGCATCAATTCGGGTTGCCACTCTAAATATTGAACTGACAGCAAGGGCATCGAAGGCACAAACGGCTTGTGTTTGACCATAAACTGGAGTGACATTAAATCCACGATCGATGGCTGAAAAGGGATAGGCTGTCATGATTTGGTCGGCTTCCAGCACAATGAGACCGACTGATTCAAGCCGTTGCAATGTATCCAGCCATGTCAGATCGATCGGTATATCTCCGGCGCCGGGAGAGCAGCCCTCTTCGAGAAAAAAGTGCAGAATATCTAAATGACTCAATCGAAGCGATTCGGTTAATTGCTTTTGCCCTGCTTCGATGGATAAAATTTGACGCAGGTGTTTTAGTGCTTTTCCAATCTCAGGCATTATTGACTGTCCCCGGGGTAGATATTATAGAAAATATTCCACCTCCCGGAAGTAGATCTATTTTCTGAATTAGCAGGTGTCAGAAAATTATGAGTATCCTATGGCAGTATCTTTTCCTGGATCAGTATTTTTGATTCAAAACCTTGGGAAACAATATTTTATTAAAGTTAAGTTCAGATGCAAACTAATACATAAAGCTCTACCGACCCGTAGTATTACAAGACGTTTGTATATCATGTTTCACAGTAGGGAGCAGGTTAAAGATTCGATCCACAAAAAGAGGCGCATTCATGGCAATTGAAAAAATAGACACACTGGTTATTGGCGCTGGGCAGGCAGGTGTTGCGATGAGTGAACACTTGAGCAACGCTGGAGTGCCGCATTTGGTTCTTGAGCGAGACCGAATAGCCGAACGCTGGCGCACAGCAAGATGGGATTCGTTGGTAGCGAATGGCCCGGCCTGGCACGATCGATTTCCGAACATGGCTTACCATAACTTTGATCCCGAAGCCTTTCCCCCTAAGGAAAGAGTGGCAGATTATTTTGTCGACTACGCCAAAATGATTGATGCTCCGATTCGCTGTGGCGTCGATGTCACCGAAGTAAGACGCAATGACGGCCGATCTGGATTCCGTGTTGAAACCTCAGATGGCGTGATTGAAGCGAACAGTGTTGTGGCTGCGACAGGGCCATTTCAGCGGCCTGTTATGCCAAATTTGGTGCCAAAAGAGCCTGGCATCATGCAGATTCATTCCAATGCGTATCGAAAGCCTGAGCAGTTACCTGAGGGTGCTGTATTAGTTGTGGGTGCAGGGTCTTCGGGTGCACAGATTGCAGATGAGCTGATGCGTTCAGGTAAACCTGTTTATCTTTCAGTCGGACCTCATGACCTCCCTCCACGGCGTTATCGTGGTCGTGATTTTGTTTGGTGGCTGGGCGTACTGGGTAAGTGGGAAATTGCGGCACTTGAGCCCGGTACTGAACATATCACCATTGCAGTTAGCGGTGCTAATGGGGGTGAAACTGTAGACTTTAGACGCCTGGCCTCTAAAGGCATGACGCTCGTGGGTCGGACCCTGTCCTGTAACAAAGGGGTATTGAAATTCGAGACAGACCTTGCGGTTAATATCGCCGGAGGAAATGCCAACACCTTGTCAGTGCTGGATGAAGCGGATGCCTATATTGCACGTAATGGTCTCGATTTTCCGAAGGAACCTGAAGCTCGCCAAGTCGGTGCAGATCCAAAAAGCGTAACTGACCCTATTTTAGAGCTAAACCTGGCAGAATCGGGTATTACCTCCATTGTCTGGGCGACCGGTTTTGCAATCGATTATAGCTGGTTAAAAGTTGATGCTTTCGACGAAGCCGGTAAACCGAAACACCAACGCGGTGTTTCGACAGAACCGGGTGTATATTTCCTCGGATTGCCGTGGTTATCTCGTCGGGGATCATCGTTCATCTGGGGTGTTTGGCATGATGCAAAATACCTCGCGGATCAGATATCTATTCAGCGTCAGTATTTAGTTTACGATCCCCCCAATTGATCAAAGTTGTCCTGGCATCAACTTGTGTGAAACGGTTTTACACAAGTTGACGTTCCGCCTTTTGAACAAAAAACGAATAACTCGCATGCTTTATTTTTTACGACTTCATTTGTAGTTTCTTGATAAGTGCTCCGTTATTCAGCTTGCCATATCCTGCGGAGGTAGCTCGCTCATAATCACAAGACCCTGTGAATTATTGTCTGTCATGGTTTCTACTCCAAAGCAGATGCTGTTAATAAATTGAGTGATAGTCGGTTTTTATGAATCTTCCTGACGAGTATATTCTGCCCGATTATCCATGAGTTCAACATCTTCAGCCCATTCTTCTGCTGCGATCATTAGGGGCGCATAGGGAGAAGCGGCTGACATGGGAACCAGATCACCCTGATTCTCTAATGGCGCTTTACGAATCATCCTGACCAGGACAAAACCGGCGAGAAGAGAGGCGCAAGCGCCAATAACCCAGTAAAAGTACACCGGTGAACGAGCGATTAGAAAACCACTGATGATAGGTGTAAGCGCATACCCAATTCCATATAGCAGTACCAGTGATCCAGTTGCGGAAACTACCTGGTTTGGGCTTAGATTATCGTTGGCATGGCTTATACACTGGCTGTAGAGCCCCAGACAAAAAGTACTCATGCAGGCGACCGAGATATAAATAGTATTGATGTCCACTGCTTCATAAAAACCAAACATAAAGGCGCATAGTGCTGTCATGCCAGCACAGACGATGAGCACAGATCGGCGATCATAACGATCGGATAACAGTCCAAGTGGCCATTGGACCAGCACCCCGATCAAAATGGCAAGCGCGTTAATATTGGTCACTTCGCTGACCTCGAGTTTCAGTGAAGTCGCATAGATGGCAACGACGGCGAAGAAAGCGCCATGGCATAGCCCCGACATAAACGTGCCCGCTACACCAACCGGAGTAATATTATAAAGTTTACGAATATTAAATCTTTCAACTTCTATAAGAGCCGGCGTGCGTGAAGCACCTAATAGTATCGGTAGTACACCGATGGAGATGAGTATGGATGAAAGCAAAAAGAAAAAACTCGAGCTGATGTCGCCAAATCGAAGTAACCACATACCAACTACCGGCGCTCCCCAGCTGATGATTGTGTAAATCGCCAGGATCTTGCCACGTCCTTTATTATCGCTCATATCGTTGAGCCAACTTTCGGCGACAATCATCAGACCGGCGGTACAAATACCCATGAAAATTCGTTCAACCGCCCAGGCTATTTCGTCAATGAGCAGTAGATGCAGTAATATAACGCCCGAACCGAGCGCAGCCACAGCTGCAAATACTCGAATGTGTCCTACCTTTTGAATCAAAGACGGAATAATCAACGCAGCAACCAGCCAGCCAACCTGATATGCCGATTGAATGATTCCGATCCACTGACTGGAAAAACCAGCTTCGTTAGCACGTACTACGATCAGTACATACAGCATTCCCATACCTAGCGTTAGAATTGTAATACCAATTAGGAGGGTGGCGGTTTGCTTGAATGTCTGCAGCATGTTCGTGATCTAACACAGGAGATAAATGAAATGTTGGTAGACCGGAGTCAGGGATACTGATCTCCGGAGAACGTGGATTCTAATGTGATTTTGCTTTCTGCGATAGCGAGAAATATGCGTTTCTATAGACCCGGTTACACGGGTTTTGTATAAGCCAGCGGCTCGAGATTATTTCATTAAAAATCTGAAGCTCTAGTCCCCGCTATCGGTCATTCACATCACCCTGTAAGAATTCCCCCATGCGTTGATAGGCCATTGGGTCGTTATCGTAAAAATCGTGCCCACCCTGAAAAACTGTATCCTGGAGTGTTCAATTTCATGGTTGATGGCCTGCAGATTTTTGGGTGGTGCTATTCCGTCAAACGCGCCGCCAGCAATAAAGACAGATAGTTTAATTTCCGGCAAGTGGGTATAGGTATCGTGTTCGATGTGGGCTTCAAGTTGGCGCATTGCACCTGTTTCCCTTCCTGTGTCACCGGCCCCGGCATTGCGAGAATTGTTCCGTTCTACCATTGCCAGATACTTATCAGAGTTATGCTGCTGCCAATCAGCATCGTGACGACTGTCATTAATTTCGCTAGAGAGGGCATTCATATCATCCTCCGATAAATCCGGCATTTCATGAAAAGGATAAGAATGCCCGCCTGCACCGCCGCAGCAAAGGACGAGTCGATCAATAAGACTGGGATGTCGTAATGCAAGCTCCTGTGCGACCATACCGCCAAATGAAATGCCGTTTACATGACAGGGTGAGCAGTCAAGAGTATGGAGTAAACCGGCTGCATCGTTGGCGTAGTCTTCCACGCTGTAGCGGATATCGGGTCGATCGGTTTGCCCCAGACCGCGTTGGTCGAATGTAAGCATTTCTAAATGATCGGCCAGTACCGAGTCAAAGATATTGGGCTTGTTACGCAAATCGGCCCCGGTGCCGCTAATGTAGAGTAGGCGCGGACCTTTGCCCAAGATCTCATAATAGATCTGGATATCACGTTTGGATATCACATATGGTAATAAAAGGCATGGTAATTCTGGTAGCAAACTTCTGTTAGAGTATGTCGAGCAACTAAATGCAATACACGAGACTTGTAAAGGTTTGCTGCAAATATGCTGTTTTTGCGAACTAAATCCCCTCGGATAGATACCTCATCATGACTCAACCTGATCCACGTTCCACTCCAAATAAAATCGCCGAAGCTGCCATGGACCGGCATCGGGCCATTATTCAAAAAACGACAGTTAGTCACGACTATGCCTATCAATCAGAGCAACTGATTGAAGATAGCGTTGTCTGGTTAAGTCAACATTGCGAACGCATTCTCGATATTGGTCAGTCTTCACGGCAACATGCCCGCCATTTTAAGTCGGGTCAATGTGAAACGATGGACGTTAATACTGGGAATAACCCCCCTGATATAATTGATGATATCTGTGCCCCGAGCCGACTTAAGAAAAATGACTACGATGCCATTGTCTGCCTTTCAGTCCTTGAGCATGTGTATGATCCTTTTGCTGCGAATCAACATATTTGGGACTGTCTCAAACCAGGTGGGTATCTGTTTTTACACCTGCCGTTTTTGTTTCGATACCACGCGCCGAGTGACCTCGCATTTGCCGATGGTTATAGATTTAGCCGGGATGGCATGGCATGGCTCCTAAAAGATTATTCGGATGTGACTTTGTATTCAATCAGGGGTCCTTACTCGAGCATTTTTAATTTGCATCGTTTCTGGAAAAAGCGAGTCGAAAAACATCTGGGCTCGGGTGCCTCACGATGGGTAGATCGCATTGGCTCGATTTTAGGCGGGCGCCCCACCAGCCACCTGCAGGTATCGGGGTATTGCGCTTTTGCACGAAAGCCACTTTAGGACGCCTCTAAAATACCCTTTTTCCGATGCGATATTCTCCACTGGCTGATGTACTCGAGCTGATTGGTTGGTCCTGATGAAATACTGATTGTTCAAAAGTACACAGGTCTGAATTGTTATTTCGGTCCAATCATATCTTGAGGGTTTACCCATTCATCGAACTCGTCTTCAGCCACTAAGCCCAAACGCACGCCTTCTTCTTTTAAGGTAGTTCCATTTTCAAAAGCGGCCTTTGCCAGTTTAGCGGCGTTGTCATAACCAATATGAGGATTCAGTGCCGTGACTAACATTAATGAACTTTCTAAATATTCTCTAATCTTCGGACGATTGGCTTTTACTCCTTCAACACAATTCAAGCGAAAGCTTTCGCAGGCATCACCTAAAAGCCTTAAAGAATTCAGCACATTAAAAACAATCAATGGTTTAAAAACATTCAGCTCAAAATGTCCGGAGCTTGCTCCAACGGTTACCGCCATATCATTGCCGATGACTTGTGCACAAACCATGGTGAGAGCCTCAGATTGCGTCGGATTTACTTTGCCCGGCATAATTGAGCTGCCAGGCTCATTGGCTGGCAATATCAATTCACCGATACCACAGCGAGGGCCACTCCCGAGCAAACGAAAATCGTTGCCTATTTTCATAAGGCTACAGGCGAGAACTTTTAACGCGCCACTGATTTCGGCCATGGCATCATGAGCAGCAAGCGCTTCGAATTTATTTTCTGCAGTGACAAAGGGTAATCCTGTCTCATCAGCGATTGCTTTTGCTGCATTGATGGCAAAGTCGGGGTGAGTATTGAGTCCGGTTCCCACAGCTGTTCCACCTAGCGCTAGTTGGTACAAATGCGATAGTGTGTTGTTGATTCGAACTATCCCATGTTGCAACTGCGTGACATAACCCGAAAACTCCTGTTCAAGGGTTAGGGGCGTGGCATCCATCAGGTGAGTACGACCTATCTTTACAATGCCAGAAAATTCTTTAGCTTTCTTATCAAGGGCATTTTTCAGGGCTTCTAATTTTGGAATCAAGTGATGAATCACCTGTTCGGTTACGGCAATATGCATCGCGGTGGGAAAAGTATCGTTAGAAGATTGGGCTTTGTTCACATCGTCATTGGGGTGAACGTCATTGCTTCCCAGCTTATTTCCTCTCAATTGAGTGGCACGGTTAGCGATCACTTCATTCGCATTCATATTGGTCTGAGTCCCGCTGCCTGTTTGCCAAACAACGAGAGGGAAATGCTCATCCAATTGACCCTGAATAACTTCATCAGCTGCTTTCATAATGGCTTCGGCTTTTGTCGCATCTAGTAAACCCAGTTCTGCAATGGTTTTTGCTGCCGATTTCTTCAAAATTCCGAGTGCTCTAATCATTTCTCTAGGAAAGTGATCTTTGCCAATTTTGAAGTTTTCGAGAGACCTTTGTGTTTGAGCCCCCCAAAGCCGATTTGCGGGCACTTGAATCTCCCCCAAGCTGTCTTTTTCAGTTCTCATTTTCATCTTAGATCTCCTGGAGTTGTTAGCAATCCTGTATCCCATTGCCTTATAGGAGATTAACCGAATACCTTTGCGATCACCACGGTATACTCGACGCAGTCAACTACTGGAGGAAGCTTGAATGAAACCGGGAAATAATAGCTTTGATACCCTGACCACACTGCTGGTTGAGGGACAGGAATACCACTACTTCAGTTTGGAAAAACTCCCCTCAGAGGATTTATCCAACCTTCGTCGACTGCCTAATTCACTCAAGATTTTGCTCGAGAATATACTTCGTTTCGAAAGTGGTGAACAGGATGCTGCGGGTGATATCAGGGCCTTCTCCGATTGGGTGAAAGCATGCCGTTCGGATCGGGAAATCGCTTTTCGTCCGGCCAGGGTATTAATGCAGGATCTGACCGGGGTTCCTGCTGTGGTCGATTTGGCAGCGATGCGTGACGCTACAACCGGAGACCCGCAAACCATCAATCCGCAGATTCCTATCGACCTGATCATTGATCACTCAGTCATGGTGGATGAATATGCCACCTCGACCGCGTTTACCGCCAATGTTGCGTTCGAGGTAAAGCGTAACGATGAGCGCTACCGATTCCTCAAGTGGGGAGCGGCTGCATTCGATAATTTTCGCGTCGTGCCACCGGGAACAGGAATTTGCCACCAGGTCAATTTGGAATATCTGGCGAAAACTGTATGGCAACAGCCATTTGAGGGTAAAACCTACGCGTTTCCAGATACTCTGGTCGGCACCGATTCACACACCACCATGATTAATGCACTGGGCGTACTTGGTTGGGGTGTCGGAGGAATCGAAGCCGAAGCCGCAATGCTGGGTCAACCGGTGTCGCTACTGATCCCGGAAGTTGTTGGATTTCGGTTTACCGGGCAGTTGCAAGAGGGTATTACGGCAACAGATCTGGTGTTAACCGTGACCCAGATGCTGCGTCAGCATGGCGTGGTAGGTAAGTTTGTTGAATTTTTTGGTGATGGCCTGAGCCAATTGCCACTTGCCGATCGGGCAACCCTGGCGAATATGTCACCCGAATTCGGTGCCACCTGTGCTTTTTTTCCTGTTGACCAGGAAACTATTCGCTACCTCGGTTTAACCGGTCGTGATCCTTCAACCCTGAAACTGGTAGAAGCTTACTGTCGAGCACAGGGGTTGTGGTATGACGCTGATAATCCCGACCCTGAATTCACTAGTAGCCTGACACTCGACCTTGCATCGGTTGAAACCTCGCTGGCGGGTCCTAAGCGCCCTCAGGATCGTGTGTCGCTGTCGGGGATGAAAGCGGCTACACAATCAATCATAGGCAGCAAGGCTAACACCAGGCGTAGCTCAGACAGCGAGTTACTTGATGGTGACGTTGTAATCGCTGCCATTACTTCCTGTACCAATACTTCGAACCCGCGGGTCATGATGGCAGCGGGATTGCTAGCGCGCAATGCGAGAGCGGCCGGGCTGCAAACCTGTCCCTGGGTCAAGACTTCACTGGCGCCGGGCTCCAAGGTTGTTACTGAGTATCTAGTCGCTGCTGGATTACAGAAGGAACTCGACGCGATCGGGTTTAACCTGGTCGGTTATGGTTGTACTACCTGTATCGGTAACTCCGGGCCTTTGCCCGAAGCAATCGAAACCCAGATCATGCAGAAAAATTTAAATGTTGCCAGCGTTCTATCCGGCAATCGAAATTTTGAAGGGCGCATCCATCAGCAAGTCAAGTCCAACTGGTTAGCATCGCCGCCATTGGTGGTGGCATATGCACTCGCGGGTAGTACCCGCGTCGACCTGACGTCCGAGCCGATCGGCCATTCAACAGAAGGTAATC
>JBLIOG010000065.1:0-16582 GCA_047639625.1 Gammaproteobacteria bacterium | reverse complement strand
CAGTTTTACTCCGCCATATCCACAGTTTTTTAGCTCAGGGATATAGTCAGCAATTAGGCAATCAAGATCGATTATACCTTGAGAGTGCAAGATTCCGGTTAGTGAGCCAACCAGAGATTTGGAAACGGACTGTGCCAAATGCAATGTATCTGGCTTCATACTGTTAAAGTAATCTTCAGTAATGATTTGGCCTTTATGTAAAACCAGAAAGCCATCGGTGTAACTACTATCTAAAAACTCAGCAATCGATTTTTCTTCTCCGGAGTGATCCCGAAAAACTATCGACGATAAGTCTTTGGGAGACGTTGGGAGGACCTGAGGATTATTACAATCAGCTTTTACTTCCACCGTAGGAAATAAGCTTCGCATATTTAAAAAAGACCATCGATTGTAGGGTGGCAAGTCCCAATTGGTTAAATCTGGCCGCTTTTCTGGCGGCGGTGGGAAGCCGTGCATAATACCCAGCTGTGTTGCGGTTCTAGGCTTCATTGAAAATTTTTCCATGACCAGGCATAAGAAGACTCTTAAAACAGGGTGGGAGTTGAAATTCCCACCCAAGACCGAGGAGCCATATTACTTATTCAGATTTGTCCAGATCTTTGCATAGAGGTCGGTTACTTGCTGCGGGCAAGGAGGGACGAATTCAGGTGCGGGAGCGTTTGCGGGCATAACAATTTCTGGAGCAGAAGTCAGATCGGCGTTCATTAGTGATTCGCTACCTATGATGCCGTTGGCGTAGTTGGCGAAGTTTGACGTAAGAGCAGCAGCTTCAGGAGTCATCATAAAGTTCATGAATAATTTAGCATTCTCAACGTTTGGTGCTCCTTTGAGGACGGCAACATTGTCCATCCAGCCAGTAAAGCCTTCTTTGGGATAGGAATAGACCAGGGTCGGACGATCCTTACGTGCGCGTTTTGCTGCACCATTCCAACTTTGTGACAAGTCTACATCCTTAGATGTTAGTTTCTCGATTACTGAATAGTCCATCGTACGCCAATGGGCTTTCGCACTGATCAGCAGACTGTTCAATTCCTTAAGCTGGGATTTATTAGCATTGCATCGTGGATAATTCAGGTACCTAAGACCGGCATTAATCACATCATTCATGTCCTTCAACATATTGATCCGACCTTTTAGTTCGTCTGGCGGATCAAAAAGTAGTGCCAGTGTATTGACGTCGCCTTTGTAAATCAATGAATCCACGGTGAAGTTAGTGGTGCCCCATTGATATGGAATTGAGTAATCACGGCCTTCGTCCCAATAAACGTCAACCCATTTTGGGTCAACATTTTTGAAATTGGACATTTTATTGGGACTTACTTTTTCCAGTAGATCTTTCTTGATCATGATTGCGATCATATAGTCGCCGGGTACAACGATATCGTAACCTGACCCACCTTGCTCAACTTTTGCAAGCATGGTTTCGTTAGAATCATAGCCATCAATAGTCACTTTGACCCCATGTAACTGTTCGAATTTTTTTATCATTTCGGGGTTAGTGTAGTTACCCCAGTTGTAAACATGTAGTTCACCGGCAGCGGACACAGTGCCAGCAGCAAAGCTGAACACTATCGCCGCAATTATAGTTAGTATCTTACTTCTCATTGCAATTTCCTCTTCTAGTTTAAACTTCTCATATACTTCGATTTTTTTCGCATATGCATGCGAATCCTTCTTCATGCTATTTTTTACTTCTCCCGAACAGAAAAATAAAACTGACTAAAACCGCCGAAATCCCTAAAAACACAGTAGATACGGCATTGATTTCGGGCGTAACTCCCCGTCTGATTTGACCGAGGATATAAATGGGCAGTGTTGTTTCGCCGGGCCCTGATACCAGCAAAGTAATGATCACATCGTCGAGAGAAACAATAAAAGCCAACATGGCACCGGCCAGAATTCCCGGCATCAAAAGTGGCAGGGTTATACGTTTGAAAACTTTTAAGGGGGGCGCGTAAAGATCCGCCGCAGCCTGCTCGAGACTTAAATCCATGCCTTCCAACCTTGCACGTATCGGCATGTACGCGAAAGGTATACAAAAGGCCGTATGCGCAGCCATCAAAAAACCAATTCCGTTTATACCGGTGGCCTGTTTTATGATGGCAAAGAAAATCAGCGTTGCGACAGCTGTTACTATTTCGGGGATCATCAGAGGTTGATTGATAATCGCAACAGCAACATTTATTCCCCGGTAGGGCCTGGTTCGAGTAGTTACAAGGGCCGCCATCGTAGCCATGATTGTCGAGAGCACCATGGCTACGGTGGCAACTTTTAAAGATACCAGCGCAGCGTGTTGAATACCTTCGTTGTTCCAGGCTTTAACATACCAATCGAAGCTGAATTGAGTCCACACGGTTACCGATCGATTTTCATTGAAAGAAAACAGAACTAACACAACAATCGGTGCATAGAGTACCGCAATACAAAACCAGGTAATTTGCGAAAATCCGGGTTGGTATTTCAGATCAATTTTACCGATCAGATTAGCCATGAGTCGAGACTCCTTTTCTATTGGCGTAACGCAAATAGGTAAACAGTGCCAGCATGACCAGTAGCATTAATACCAGTGCGATGGCCGAGCCAAATGGCCAGTTTCTTGCTTGCCCAAACTGCAGTCCAATGAGATTTCCGATCATCAGGGATTTACCACCACCGAGAATAGCCGGGGTGATAAAAGCGCCCAGACTTGGGATCAGCACCAGGATGCAACCGGCCGCGATGCCTGGTTTGGCTAACGGGATGATAATCCGTTTTAAAACTTTAAACCGAGTGGCGTAGAGATCATAGCCCGCTTCAACAAGCCGGAAATCAAGCTTTTCCAGGCTGGCATAAATGGGTAAAACCATGAATGGGAGGTAGGCGTAAATTAGACCCAGACCAACAGCAAAATCTGTGTACAAAATCGGGATCGCTTTATCGATTAAACCAATTTCAATTAAAGACAAGTTGATGACACCTTGATCGCGCAATATCAACAGCATTGCATAAGTACGAATTAACAAGTTGGTCCAAAATGGTATGGTAATCAGAAATAATATGGTGTTGCGTCGGGCCGCAGGTTGGGTCGATATGTAGTAAGCGGTAGGGAAGCCAACGAGTAAACAGGCCAAAGTAGTAAAAAGGCCAAGTCCTAACGAGCGTGAAAATATTTCCAGATATGAGCTGGTGAACGATAAGGTTTCATCAAAGATGTCTTCTTCAAAAAGCAATTGAACATAGGCATCGAAGGACAATTCCCATCGAATACCGCCATAAGAGCCTGTTTCGAGAAAGGAGTAAACCAATACGATTGACAACGGCATAATACTGATACAAAAAATAGTCAGTAAGCCAGGTGTCAATAAGGTTAGACGTGTATGGCGTAAACGCTTTTCTTCAACGAGAACGCTAGTTGAAAGTTGAGTGTTTGGTGAAGACTGGGGCATTTAGTATGACCCTCAATCTGCCAGAATCTGCAGACTGGCAGGTGAAATTTTCAGGTAAACCTGATCGCCCACCTTACTGGTCAGGTCGAGATCACTGCGATTTTGCTGGCGAACTGTAATTAATTCATCAGTTGACAGTGTTAATTCGTAGTCCGAACCAGATCCAAAATAGGAAATTTGATTAAGCTTACCGCTAAGGGTCGAATCAGTTGCTTTATCCACCAGGCTGAACTGTTCCGGTCTAATGGCAATGTTAACCTCATTAGAGTCAATTTTTCCGGCTTTGGGATATCCAGCGCTACCTTGATAACCTGCTTTGAGTTCAATGGTTGCTTCGTTTGCTTCTCGCGACAGAATTTTTCCGGTGAGGATGTTGATGTCACCAATAAAATCTGCAACAAATCGGTTGGCAGGGTGGTCGTAGATTTCCCGTGGCTCCCCAACTTGCAGGATCTCACCATCGCGCATGACGGCAACTCGGTCTGACATCGTCAAGGCCTCTTCCTGGTCGTGTGTAACAAAAATGAAGGTAATGCCGGTTTCGTTCTGAAGTCGTTTGAGTTCGTTTTGCATTTCCTTGCGTAACTTGAAATCGAGTGCCGATAATGGTTCATCGAGCAGTAAAACTTTCGGTCGAGGTGCAAGTGCTCGTGCCAGGGCTACGCGCTGCTGCTGACCCCCCGAAAGCTGACTGGTTTTGCGCGCCGCCAGCTTTTCCATTTGCACTAGAGCGAGGACTTCCGAAACGGTATCCCTTATTTCTACTTGCGATTGACCCAGCATTTCCAATCCAAAACTGATGTTTTCGGCCACCGTCATATGGGGGAATAGCGCGTAATGCTGAAAGACGGTATTGACCGATCGCTTGTACGGAGGCAGGCCTTCAAGGTGTTCGCCGAAAAGTAATATTTCGCCGTGAGTGGGTTGTTCGAATCCTGCAATGAGTCGAAGTAATGTTGTTTTACCGCATCCGGAGGGTCCGAGTAAGGTGAAAAACTCATTATCCTCAATAACCAGGGAAACGTTATTCAATGCAGTAATGCCCGAGGCTCGATCGTCTCCGTAGACCTTGGTTGTTTCGCGGATATCAATAGCCACAGAGGCTGTTTTATTTGACAATGCCTTCCCCCAGAAAACCTGCTAATTATTATTAAAAGATTAAATTAGCTTCGATTACTCTGTATATAACCTAAAGGGGTTAACCTAAAGTGTTTAAAAATCTGACGAAAAGATCGCTTTGAGAGGATATCGATAGCTTACGATAAATGTTGCGACGATGAATTTTTACCGTTTCCGGACTAATGTTAATCTCTCTAGCGAGAGATTTGGACGAATGTCCTTTTAAAATGTAAACGGCTACCTCATGTTCGCGAGGCGTCAAAGATTCTTCACCAAATCGTTCAAGTGCAAACTCCAGTCGAATTTCAGAGTCGCCACCAGTCAATGCCTCACGATTGTAGGTAGTCCGGCTAAAATGTTGCCGACACAGTGACGCCAGTACTGGCGTGTCACGATTGATCGACTGCAGTTCGCGTTGTTTAAAACAAGGTTCGTTACTCCGACGACCGATGGAAAAAAACAGAAACCGTCCATCTTCAAGATCAGTGAAAATTGCAAGTTCGTCGCGTAGCTCGATATTCCTGTAAAAACGGCGATAGTATTCTGTGAGTTGAAACCTGTCAGGGGCAACTTCACTAATCAGCATTGCCCCGACTTGCTTCTGTTTGCCAAAGTGGGTGTAAAAAGGATCGAGCTGAAAAACACCATCAAGATAAATGTCAAAATTGACTCTGTAAGGAGAGCGGATTGTGTCGTAGATATGAAAAGGCCTGTTTTTCTCATCAAGTAACAGTAAAAAGATGCCAACAAAAGGTACGTCGACCCGCAGATAATCAATTATGTTGGGTAAAAAATAAGATTGTCCAATAGTATCTATCGCTCTGGACAAGGATAAAGAGCGTTGTTCTTCTCGGTTTCTGATTGCTTTAGATTGATTAGTTGGTGTATTCACGACATTTTTAAGTTCGCCGGTTTTCTACCACAAGATATTACGTAATTCGGCCATAAAGATCTCATTCAATATTCAAATTTTTTCGTGTAAAGTTTCCTACCAAAATAATGCCCGTTCATTTTTACTTTAGCCAGTAACAGATGATTAACTCTTTTAGGTTATTTACAAGTTTTCGGGGGTTAATTGAGTCTGCTATAACAGAAACAGGAGTTTGTTCAATGAATCCAATATTAATTGCTGATAACCCGATTAAGATTTTGGTTAGATCTTGTTCTCTTAAAAGCTTATTAGTTGATCCTAAACCTTCCATTCAATCAAAGCCGTTGCGGTTGGCAGTTGCCATATTCTGTTTGTTAATTTCCTCGATCACTATAGCGGGTACTGTCGTCGACATAAATATTGAAGCTTCTACAGAATATGAAGGTAAACGGGTGACACTTCATTCCGAGTTGCACAAGCCCGAAGGCAATGGCCCTTTTCCTGCAGTGGTGCTAATGCATGGCTGTGCCGGAATGCAGTCCTCTGTTCAACAGTCCATGCGTACGCATGCCAAATTTTTTGTAAGTAATGGTTTTGTTGCAATAATTCTAGATAGTTTTGGATCTAGAAATAATGGTGATGGTTGGGTTTGCGAAAGACTTGATCGATTAATGTCTGCCAGGATTTATCGAACCACGGATGCTATCGATGCGCTTAAGTATCTGCAATCACTGGAATTTATTGATGATGGTAATATTTTTCAAATGGGACAAAGTAACGGTGGAAGCGTTGCCATTCGACTGGCACAACTAAACAAACCGGTATTCAAGGCAAGTGTTGGCTATTATCCCTGGTGCGGCAGTTTCAACCGACTAGGTAGTAAGGCCGAGTTTACTTCACCTTTGTTAGTACTATCAGGAACTGCTGACGACTGGACACCTGTTACTGATTGTCAAAACCTGCAATCAACCCGGGCTGAGTATAAAGTTATTGCCTATCCCGGTGCCCAACACTCCTTCGATCTTGAAATTCCGCTGCAAAAATTTCAGGGGCACTCAGTGGGTTATGATAGAAAAGCAACGATTGATAGTCGCAAGCAAATGGCGGCCTTTTTCTATCGCTATTTATCGGATGATTTGAAAGCGACGCTACCCGATTTGACCTTAGCTGAAACGCCAAAATCTACTTATTTGAGTGGATTAGAGATTAAACAACTGATGCCATCAGGTGAGCTCAAAGGCATTAATGGTTATGGCAACCCTTACACTATTACCTATGCGAAAAGCGGCGATATGAGTGGGGTTGCCGGCAAGAGCGACGAGTATAAAGACACCGGTAAATGGTGGGTCGAAGACAACAAGTTTTGTCGCCAGTACAAGTCCTGGTTAGACGGCGTTGCGACTTGTTTTCAGATTAGTTTGGAAAATAGCGTGATAGGCTTTTTCGATGAAGGCGATGAATTAGTCAGCTCAGGTAGTTTCAATGTAACGGAAATCGTGATGACCGAAGTTATTTCGACTAATTCAGAGTATCTCAAGGGGCATGAAATTCAGCAGCTCATGCCAACGGGTAAGCTCAAAGGTGTCAATGATTTTGGTAATCCATTTACGATCGCCTATTCCGACGATGGAGTCATGAGTGGGGTTGCAGGTAAGAGCGACGAGTATAAAGACACCGGTAAATGGTGGGTTGAAAACAATAAACTTTGTCGTCAATATGAAACCTGGTTAAAAGGAAATGTGACATTTTTTCAGATCAAGAAGAAGGGAAGTGAGTTAAGTTTTTTTGACGCAGATGGTGGGCTTGTAAGCTTGGACAGCTTTGAATAGTAACAAAATATAAAGCAGGTATACGCTACTCTTCATTGGACTGATGCCGTTCAATTACCCGTGCAGCCGTTAAATTTTCGGTTGTATTAGCAGTTGGATCTGCAAAGTATTTTATCTGGGCTGGATTAGTATTCAGGGTTACGAACCTTTTAGGTGTTAAAACGAGGTAACACGAGACAAAATTGCATCATATCGATCCTTTTAAGGTCTCCTTCAAATACGTCGTCTGACAGCCCTCGTATTGGTTTTATTTCCTGGAGATGTGAATGGATGGATCTTGATAATTAAGGTGTACGATTCTGTGACTGTTGGACCTTCGCGCTTAACCATTCATACATCTTTAGACGCTCCGCATGCCAATAAAAATGATGCGGGTCACGAAAGGTTTGAATCAGGGTGGTTTAATTATTTTTTTGGTAATTAATTATGTACACACTTTATGGTGGAGAATTCACCCGCGCTTTAATTGTGCAAATGGTCATGGCCGAAGGCGGTATCGACTATGAACTTCGCGAAGTTAATATTATTGATAACGAACATCGTAAACCGGAGTTTCTTGCTATTAATCCCGCCGGGCATATTCCGGCTCTGGTTAAACCCGATGGCGAGGTAGTATTTGAAACCCATGCGATAAATTTGTACCTGATTGATCATCACCGGTTAACCCATCTCGGGCCGAGTATCGATGAACTCGAACGCAGCCTGTTTTTGAGTGGGCTGTTCTTTTTATGCGATGATCTGGAGCCGATACTTAAACGTTATTATTATCCTAACCGATACGTGTTTCGGGAGGAGGATATACCTGCAATGAGGCAACTTTCGTTGGAACAATCATTTCAACGACTCGCTGTTATTGATAAGCGAATGCAGGATAAGGGTCCCTATTTTTTGGGTGAACGCTTTAGTGTAATTGATATTATTAGCTGTTACTGGTCAGAGGAATTTAATACAGAAGACAATCTTGAGCCCTATCCTGGTATTCGGCATTGTATGTCGTTGGTAAAAGAGCGACCCGCGATTAAGGCGATGTTTGCCTTGCTGGAAAATCGTCGTGCTGAGTATGCGAATATGCAAGCACAAGGCGGTGGTGTGAAATGACCGGTCGAATGGAACTACTGCACTAAATGTGCAGCGTTTCTTTTAAATTCCGATCTTTCGAATGGGTAATTTTCGAGATCGTTTATTACTTGTTAAAACTAACCGGAATTAACGGGTAATCTACGCAGAGTTTCAAATCCCCTCAGATTTTGGTGCAAGTCCAACCCAAACCGTTTAGCTTTTCTGCCAAACCATCCGCTTTAGCATCGCAGTAGGCACCGTCGTTTTGTGCCGACCAGAGAACTTTGGAACCGGTTCCTTCAATATCCTTGTCGTAGATTACCGAGCAAGGTGCCGTGTTGGCGGTTTTTCGTTTGATGGAAATTTCGCGTAGTATTTCACCGCTCTCGCAAATCCAGGATGCCGCGCTGGCTGTTGTCGGTAAAACCGGTAGCATCATTAATATGGTTATTGCGGCAATTTTCAGTTTTTGCATTTTCAGTTCAACCTAATTTTGTATAAACGGGGACAGTATAGCTATTTTTTAGAGGCAAATTAAAGCGGTATGGGAATAGTATCTTTATTTACTAGATACGGAATAATGTGGCGGAAGAGCGTGGGAGTCGAACCCACCAGGGACGTTGTACGCCCCTCACCGGATTTGAAATCCGAGCGCCCCACCGGAGTGCGATCCTCTTCCTCATAAACTTTCATCATCAAGTACGAAAACAGTCGCGGCGGGACGTCTGACCCGGCGATTATTGCCGGTCCGCACTGTGAACCCAAGACGATCGAAGTATTCTAATAAATCGATGGCAAAATTTCGCCCTGTTTTACTGTAGTCGCTGAACTCAGCGACAGTGAATAAACCTTCCGTAGTGTTTTCTGCCAGAGATTCGGCTGCAAACCCTAGGCGTGCTAGATAGGATATCGGAAGATATCGGTTTTTTGCCACTAATGCCATCTCTCCGACTTTAACGGCATTCTTGAGTGAGGTTTCGAGGGTTCCCTTGTCCATACCCAACGCTTGCGCTGCTTGATGAAGACTCAATGGACTACCTGAATCCGGTGCAATAAAACTGACTACCTGTGTCCAAAGTATTCGGTCGTACTCTGAAACTAGAATGATGTGTGATAGTAAATGAAATCGCTTTCCTCGTTCAGCGAGGCGCTTTTCGTTCATCATAAAACCTATAGCTTCTTCCAGAACGTCTATCGCTACATATGGTTTTAATGCTAATTGAATGTCCTTGAGGGTTGAACCGGCTAGTTCGGGCTTGGACTGGTGAAAGTAACCAATCACTATTTCGATTCGATTGAGAAGTTTCTCCCATTGAATCGCGCTGAAAACCCACTCCTGAGGCGACCTACCCATTTGTCGGAGTGAAAGTGACTTAATGATTACTTTCATTTGACTGACTGGAAGATTGAGTGCCACAGACAAGGTATTTAATGATACACCGGTTGCGCTGATCGCGGCCAGCGCATCGAGCACATCGCATGGGTCTGGACGATTCATAGCCTGTAATGTGGCGATTCTGCCAGGCCTTGCGCGACCGCGTTTCGGTGAGAACGGATCGATTACCTGTCCGCCACCAATAGTGCGTTGCGCGGATTGGTCACGTAGTACAAATCGATCACCGTGCGTGACGTAACTATCCTGGTCTACTACCAGCTGAGCTAAACCTCGGTTTCCTGCAGCAATAGCACCTCCGGAAAGGACTGCGACTCGAGCAGTGAGGTGATCTGACCCGATATGGAGATGCGTTGGTGTCCAGTGCTTTAATGATTTGAGTTCAGAGCCAAGTACTCGTAAGTCGACATCAATTCGTCTGGTTGGCGCATGTAAACTCGAATGCATCAACCAGTTACCGCGATTTATAGAACTTTCACTGACGCCTCGACCGACGATGTTAATCGCGCAACGTTCACCCGCTTGTGCCTGATCGCTCACCGCATTATGCGATCGTATTCCACGCACTCGAACCGATGATCCATCGGAAGAGATCACCAGATTTTCATCGATCCTGGCGACGCCATCAAACACCATGCCGGTTACTACCAGACCTATACCTTTGAGACTAAATACGCGATCTATAGCCATTCTAAAGTTGCGATCAATAGGACGATTATTCACCGCTTGCGCCTGCCTGTGCAGGGTATCTCTAAGCGCATCAACACCGTTATTATCCGGTGCACACAGTGGCACTATATCAATGGCTTTGTGGCTGGCATTGCCCAGTAAAGTTTCTACCTGTTCCGCGACTTGCAGAATACGATCATCACCTACTCGATCAATTTTGGTTATTGCTACGATAAATCGATCTATACCCAACAGGTCGAGAATCGCGAAATGCTCGCGTGTTTGCGGCATGACCCCATCATCGGCCGCGACCACCAGTAATCCCAGATCAATGCCAGCAACACCGGCCAACATATTACGGATAAACTTATCGTGTCCCGGTACATCGACGAACCCCAGAGTCGTGTTGTTCGACAAGGTTTGATACGCGAACCCCAGATCGATCGAAAGGCCACGAGCCTTCTCCTCTGGCAGACGGTCGGTGTTAGTCCCGGTTAATGCTTTGATGAGTCCAGTCTTGCCGTGGTCTACGTGCCCGGCGGTTGCGATAATCACCGAGCCGTCAGCCCTTGAAGATTGTTGATAAACTCGGGTTCGTCTTCGAGACAACGTAAATCGAACCAAAGCGCATCTTCAGTAATGCGCCCGATAACGGGTATAGATAAGTCACGGAACCTTCTGGAAAGTGTCA
Source organism: Gammaproteobacteria bacterium (assembly GCA_047639625.1). Classification (GTDB taxonomy): domain Bacteria; phylum Pseudomonadota; class Gammaproteobacteria. The sequence goes on along the minus strand of JBLIOG010000065.1, from coordinate 5,526 downwards.
TTAACGCTTTGCCGGGTCGACGTAAATCTGGCCGCGTGAGTTTCAGTGCAAAGCTTTCCAATCGACCGATTGGTAATGCACCGCTACCTATCTGGCTATAACTGCGGTCAACACCGACCTGGAAATCTTCACAATAACTCTGAAGAATTGGAGCCAGCCGATTTGCAAGCTGTTCGATCTCGTTCAGCTTGCGGTTCAACAATCGTAGTGTCGGTAACTCTTCTGCGAGTCGTCCTGGATGAGTGTATAGGATCAGAACTGCGTGCAGTGCGGCCAGGGTAAGTTTGTCGGGTCGCATGGCCCGGGTCATCGGATTGCGCTTAATTTTCTCGATCAAGTCACGACGACCAACAATGATACCGGCTTGAGGACCTCCGAGTAATTTATCGCCACTGAAAGTCACGAGATCAGCACCAGATTTTAAGGCCTCGCTGACTGTGGTTTCGTGGGGCAAACCATAATCTTCGAGATCAACCAGAGTGCCGCTGCCGAGGTCAGTGACCAGAGGTATGTCCTGCGCGTGCGCGATCCTGGCGAGTTCGGTTTCTGTCACCTGTTTTGTGAATCCCTGAATTTCAAAGTTACTGGCATGGACTTTCATCAGTAATGCGGTTTTGGTACTGATCGCCTCGTTGAAATCTTCGGGGTGGGTGCGGTTGGTCGTACCGACTTCCACGAGTTTACAACCGGCTCGAGCCATGATGTCGGGCATGCGAAATGCCCCACCGATCTCGATCAATTCACCTCGCGATACCGGGACTTCGCGGCGCAGTGCCAAACTATTGAGAGTGAGCAATACAGCTGCGGCATTGTTGTTGACTACGATTGCTCGTTCCGCTCCGGTCAATTGGCATAACAATGATTCCGAGTGTTTGTGACGATCACCGCGTTTACCCGAAATTAAATCAAACTCAAGATTGCTAGCGCCCCGAGCGACTTCAACCATGGCATCTATAGCTGATTTTGGCAGTGCAGCGCGTCCCAGATTGGTGTGCAGCACGGTTCCGGTCAGATTGATTACCCGACGCAATGAGGGACGAACGGAGCTGGCGACGTCTTCAATCAGATTGTTGACGAGATCACCGGACTCAAGCGTATTACCTGCCAGGACTTGCTGACGAGCCGAAGCCAAAACATTGCGTGCACAACGAGTAACCAGAAATGCTCCGTGATCCTGTAATAAAGTAGAAATGCCGGGATCGGTCAAAAGGCGATCGACCGAAGGCAATTTTTGTGGGGAATCGATAATTGGCATGTCGTATCGCACGGACCGAGATTGGATCAGAATAATAACTTACCCTTAGTACCAACGCGACTTGATCCCACAATCATCATTCAAAAAAATCCATTGACCCAGGGCAGGTAAATAGTTTCAATGAATAATCGATGATCTTTACGTTACAAGGAGAAAAAAATGGTTCGAATAACCGAGATGCCAGCGGTAGGGCGTGGCTTTATCTCACCACTGGAAATGCCCACATTCGAGAATCCTGCGTGGGCCCACCCGGTGCTTGCGAATGAGCGTCGGGTTGCGGTTGTTTCATCGGCGGCTGTTTCGCGTCGCGGAGAAAAACCATTTTCCTGGCTTGCGCGTGATTATCGAGTGATCGGAAAGAACGATCGGGACCTGGTAATGACCCACGTTGCAGTTGACTATGATCGTACGGCCTGGCAACAGGATATGAATACGATCATACCGCTCGACCGGCTTGAAGAGATGGCTAGCGAAGGTGAAATCGGCTCAGTTGCCGATGAGCATTATGCGTTCATGGGAGCAGCTGATCCGCGAGACATGGAGAAATCTGCTCGTGAGGTCGCGGATCGAATGAAACAGGATAAAGTTAACACCGTTTTGCTGGCGCCTGTTTGACCTTTTTGTACGCGCGCCGTGAGCGTGCTTGCACATTATCTTGAATCGGAAGGGTTTTCGACGGTTCTGGTCGGCTTTGTGCGTGAACATATTGAAGCCATCAAACCGGCGCGGGCTCTGTGGCTCAACTTCCCGATGGGACGACCCATGGGCAAACCGAATGATCCGCAATACCAAAAGAAAGTAATCCGCGCCGCATTTAAGTTGTTCGACGCGACTTCGGGGCCGGTTCTAGAGGATTTTCCCGATGTCATTCCTGTCAACTATGGGCGAATGGGTTATGCCTTGCCACCAGAGTACGTGATATCAACTGAAGAGATTGGTGATGTCGATAGCTTGCTGGCAGAAGTCCAGGCCGAGATTGAAGGACTAGGCCCGGCCTACAAAGCAGCATTAGCTGCGCGTGGAAGGACAACCGTTGGAGCAAGCGAGATTGCGGTGGCAGACCTGGCGCCTTTTATTGCTGAGTTTGTTAAGGGAGAAAACCCGAAGAGCCCGAGAAAAGGCGTGACGGCGATTCCGATGCTTAAATTGGCCGTTGAAGACCTTGCTGCTTACTACACCGAGACCCGAACCCACAGAGACGCTATTGATGATATTGAGCTGATGGGCAAGTGGTTCTGGGAAGAATCGAAAGCCGGGTTGCTGATTATGTGGCTGGAGGCGGTGTCACTTGGGAGTGATGATAGCGTTCTACGTCAGATTGTCGATATGTCGTTGATCACACCTCGGTTCTGGTCTGAAGGCCCGCAACCCGGTACCTCGGCATCAGATTGACAGATTGCTGCGTGGCGATGGATTTCTTTTCGTCGCCCGGCATCGCTGCGCCGAGGTCGATAACTGATTTGATCAATCGAACTCCTTTTCGGTCTAGAGCGAAAAAATCGACCCTCGTGTACAATGCGCCGCTGAATTTGACTTAGGTACACAGTAATGACCCAACTTAATTTATCGACCCAACTTGTCGACCAGATGCACGAATTTTTGATACAACACGATGAGAACGCGCAAGACCCAGGTGTGGCCTCTCAGTATTTGTGTGCGGTGGTTGGGTGTCTGCTCGGAAAGCAGGAGATTCCGGAATCGCAAAAAGAAGAAATCCTCGAGCAACTGCTTGCGTTTACCCGCCATGTGGCTCAGGACATTGCTCAACAAGTAAACGCACCACCGCCGCAAGCAGAGGTCGGGATATGGAAGCCCGGCATGAGTTAAACGGCCTGAAGATAACCCTGCACGAAAGACTGTCTTTCGTGCTTATCCTCACTTAGAGGAAATACAATATGACTTTCCCTCGCTACGACACCCTAAATTCGACAGACTTCTAAGAATCAATATCCCTGGCGTGCTGGTAAGTGCCTGCACGCAGTTTAAAACTGTCCTCAATGGTTGATGCGATAGCCCCAATACAAACGAGAACGCCAGATATCGGGACGATCGAAATGGCATATTTTTTTGGCATGTAATTTGGCTTAAAAACGAATTGACCATTTTCCCATGCAAAATGCCACATTTCCCAGTATTTCCCCCCCATCGTTGCAACGGCTTCCATGCCATAGACGATCATAACAACGCCCAGGCAGAATATTACCAATGTCCAGAATTGCTGGATTGCAAAGGCCACCTTAATGGGTAACCACGAATAAATAAGATCCAGCGCTATGTGATCTTTGTCTCTGACGGTTAGCGCAAGTGCAATAAATACCAGCCAGATGTTGCTCAACACAGTGAGCAGATCACCCCAAACAGGTGGATTCTCGAAAACATAACGCATGATCACATTGTAAACAGCGAAAACAACCATGAGTAATAAAAATACTGCGCAGAATCCGGTCAGAATTTTTTTAACTAGCCTGTCGATCTGCTTCACGAATTCAATCATCATCCTATGACTCCGTGAATGAATGCCACCCATTCAAATGCATTTTGTATGCGAAGTGCAATCATTTTACAAACCCCAAAACTTTGGGTAAAAACATTGTGAATTCGGGTACGACAATTAAAATAAATAGAAGAAAGAATAATGCAACCAGATAGGGCAGCATAGCCACTGCTACTTTTTCCAATCGGACTTTAGCAATTGCACCGGCAGTAAAAAACGCAACTCCAACGGGTGGTGTGACGGATCCGATTAGAAAGCCAACGACCACCACCAGTGCAGCCTGAACGTCTGGATAACCCGCCTTGATCATCACATCCACCAGCACCGGGCCTGCAACGATTATGTTGGCAGCAGAATCCATTACCATTCCAAGTAAGCAGATGAACATTACCAGCACGAGGATAAACAGTAGCGGACTATGGGTATAACTCAGTAGCCATTGCTCCAGATCAGTGATGGCACCCAGTGATGTCAACAACCAGCTGAAAGGCCCAGAGGCGGCAATGATAATAAAAACCATGGCTGAATTGCGAAAAGCACGGATAAAGGCGCCCTTGCAGTTCTCCCAGGTGATGGTTTTATAAATGAAAAGGCCAACGAAAAAAGCGATTGTCGCGGTTAATGCCCCGGCCTCAACAACACCCGCGATACCGAAGACAACCGAGCCAACCAGAACTATGGGGATCAGTAACGCGAATGATGACTTATAGCTGGCAATGGCGACAGCTTTCAGACTAAAGGGTTCTTCGCTGCGTTCAAAATTGTTTTTCCGGGCGATAAAATAATTGATGACCATTATCAAAATACCGATCATCACGCCTGGAATAATTCCGCCAGCAAACAGGGCTCCGACTGAAATTCCACCTGCGTTGGCAAGTACAATCATCATGATTGACGGAGGAATGATTCCTCCGATCGTCGAACTGACGGCGGTAACTGCAGCAGCAAAAGCAGGCGGATAACCCGCCTTTTTCATCGCAGGAATCAGTAGTGATCCAACCGTTGCCGTATCGGCTACCACGGAGCCATTCATTCCAGCGAAGAACATAGAAACGAGCACATTTGCTTGCGCCATGCTACCACGCATTCTACCAATCATGCGTCGACTCAGCTCTACCAGTCTGTCAGTAATTGAAGCGCTGGACATGAGTTCTCCTGTTAGCATGAAGAACGGAATCGCGGTTAAGGGGACCGCGTCAATTGCGCTGAACATCTGACTAGGGATCAAAATAAGTGGGGCCGCGTCAGTGATCAGAATATAGACGACGGGAATCAGGAGCAGGGTAAACCCAACCGGTGCTCCAAGCATTATGAGCACGACAAGAACTACCAGAAGTAAAATGCTTTCCATCAGTTATCAGTTATCAGTTTAAAGGGTCAGGGGTCAAGGATTTTTAAGTCAGGATATCAGCACTGACCGTCGATGGAATAAAAATGGCGCGGCAATAGCCGCGCCATTTTCGCGATCGGACAAAAGTGAACCGGACTTATAATGCGCCTGCAGCTTTTAACGTTGCAATAAAGTCATTCAATCCTTGTTCCTCTAATACGCGTTCTGCGGTCGCTGGGTCGAAAGAACCTTTGGCATTTAACCAGGCGTCTACTGCACCGGCTCTCCAGAGTTTCATTTCTTCCTCATTAGGTACGTACCATTCTTTGATCTCGGCCTTGATATCTTTCTCACCTGCGGTTACCCAGTCGCGATCAAGTTTCTGAACATGCTTTCCAAAAGCATCTGCTGCAGTGTGCAGCCACTTTCTTTCCTGATCCGTGAGCT
>JBLIOG010000064.1:0-16662 GCA_047639625.1 Gammaproteobacteria bacterium | reverse complement strand
GGAACGCCGGACCGCTGCATCCATTCAGTCGTACACCAACCTACTTCTTGCCTAAATGGCGTTGAGATGGATGTCTGTTACTTTTTTAAATAGCTAGTGGGTCAGATAACCGCCGTCGACCAGGTAAGTTCCGCCACTACAATAACCAGAGGCATCAGATGCGAGGAACACTGCCAGGCCCGCAACTTCTTCAGGTGTACCGACTCGTCCTAGTGGGATGTGTTTTAAAAAGCGATTGAGAATGGTTTCATCCTGCCAAAGTGCCTCGCTGAATTTGGTTTTGATTAAACCGGGACAGATCGCATTGATACGGATGTTGTCTTTACCCCAGTCCTGTGCCATCGCCTGGGTCAGGCTGATGATCGCGGCTTTACTGACGCTGTAAATACCAATACCTGCTTCGGGCGTAATGCCACCAATAGAGCTGATATTGATCATGGATCCGCCACCGCGTTCTTTCATGATTGGAAAGGCGAGTTTGCTTAACTCAAACGGTCCTTTTAAATTCACGTCGACTATTTTGTCAAACGCCGTGCCCTGGGTATTTTGGATAGGGCCAAATACGGGGTTAACGGCGGCATTATTCACCAGAATATCAACCCCTCCGTAGCGTTCGACGGTTTTATGAATTAGAAATTCGATATCTTCCTGACGGCCCATATTGGCCGCTATAGCGGTCGCTTCGAATCCCTCGGCAGTCATTGACTGGGCTACTAAATCAACCGCTTCCTGTTTCCGGCTACTGACAACGACCTGGGCTCCAAATTCTGCCAGTCCATGGGCTATCGCCGCTCCTATGCCTTTGCTGGCGCCGGAAACCAGGGCAACTTTTCCATCAAGATTAAATAGGGGTTTAATTAATTGGGAGGTCATTATATTTGCCTGTTTAGAATAGTTTGATATCAACGAGAGCCGTATGAGCACTGCAGCCCTGACCAATTCTGGAAGTTCCTCTGTCTCGGGTGAGCGAATTAGGATTGCCCTGCAACTCAATACCGTTTGAATCAGGGTCATACCAGGCGCCTGTCGGTAGAGATACTACGCCAGCCATGATTCTGTCAGTAAGACGGGCCCGCGCACGACATTGTCCACGCTGATTAAATACCAGAATGAGGTCATTATTTTTAATGCCTCTATCAGCTGCATCGACCGGGTTGATTTCTATAGGCGCTGGTCTTTCGCCTTCGATATCAGCGATAGCACATTCCATCTGGCTATGTAATTTGTCGGCTGGCTGAGGTGAGACTAGATGCAATGGAAATTTATTTGCCAATTCTGAACCAAGCCATTCATCGGGAGCTTGCCAGTTAGGGTAGCCCGGACATTCTTCATACCCAAAGCCGGCAATTGTTTGTGAAAAAATTTCTATTTTCCCGGAAGGTGTTGGCAGTGGGTTTTCTATTGGTTTGGATCGAAAATCTGCAAAGGGTACCCGGGCGAATTTTGCGCCTCTTAATGGCAGGTCGATCCAGTTGATTTCTTTTAGAGTGGCGAGATCTGGTACTTCGATATCTATACTTTTTGCTTCTGCTATAAAGCCTTCATAAAGATGTTCAATCCATTCATCGGATGTTCGGTTTTCAGTAAAATCGGACTCGAGCCCCATTTTTTGTGCGAGCCCTTTGAAAATATCGTAGTCATTGCGAGCTTCGTCGACGGGCTCTATCAGTTTGGGCATATGAAATAAATAGGAATCACCGGCAGCCCTGCCAATATCTTCACGTTCATAAGGTGTTGTTGCTGGAAATACAATGTCGGCTCTTTTAGCGGTAGCGGTCCACCAGGGTTCATTTACGATAATGGTTTCGGGTTGCTGCCAGGCTTTGGCGAGCCGATTCAGGTCCTGGTGGTGGTGAAAGGGATTTCCACCACACCAGTAAACCAGGCGTATGTCTGGGTAGGTATATTGTTTGCCGTTAAAATCGTGAGTCTGGCCAGGGTTAAGCAGCATATCGGCGATCCGGGCAACCGGAATAAAGGTCTCGACCGGATTTTCACCTTGCGGTAACGTAATCCCACCTAATCGTTTGACTGATACACCGACGCCACCAATGGCACCGTAACCATAGCCGATTCCTCCTCCTGGTAGGCCTATCTGACCGAGCATGGCTGCTAAAGTAGCGGCCATCCAGAAGGGGTGTTCACCATTTTGAGCGCGCTGTAATGCCCAGGATACAGTAATTAGGGTTCGAGATTTGGCCATAGTTCTGGCAAGCTCAGTGATTACCGTGGCGCTGATACCGCAAATATTCTCCGCCCACTCCGGTGTTTTTGCTATCGAGTCTGATTGACCCATCAGGTAATTTAAAAACTCAGAATATCCAGTTGTGTAGGTAGTAAGAAACTCGCGATCGAGCAAGTCTTCATTTTCGAGTACGTACGCCAGTGCCAGCATCATTGCAGTATCGCTACCGGGTCTAACGGGAATCCATTCAGCGCCATCGGGCGTATCGGTAATTTGTGGGCTGATATTGATTCGTCGTATTCCGCGGAGGTCAAACTCTTTAAACCAGCCATTGGTTTCATGATGAGTGACACCCCCCATACTGACTTGTGAATTTTTAGGATTAATGCCACCGAACATGACCAGAGTTTGCGTGTTATCAGCGATCATCGGCCAGCTGTTTTGCATTTCCCAGGTCAGTTTCAGAAAATGCATACCGAATACGTGTGGAATAATGGCCTGCGCAGCGGCTGTGCTATAACTCGCAAGGGAAGATACGTATCCGCCGGTTGTATTCAAAAAACGGTGAACCTGACTCAATGCATGATGAAAACGCCCGGCGCTAGCCCAGCCATACGAGCCGCCAAAAATAGATTCGTTGCTGTGCTCATTTCGCACCCGATTTATTTCTGATGCGGCAATATCGAGCGCTTCATCCCAGGGTAATTCTATAAACGAATCTTTTCCACGAAGCGAGCGAGCTCTATCTTTTTGCTCAAGCCAGCCTTTACGGATAGACGGTCGTTTTACCCTGGTGTGATGATGTACAGCGGCAGGAAGAGACAGTGGAATACTGGACGGATCTGGATCATGTTCGAACGGGCTTACTGATTCTATTTTATTTCCCTCAGTATTTACCCTGAATGCGCCCCAGTGACTCGTTGTTACGCGTGATAAACGCTGCCCCGTCATTATTCTAGTCCCCTGATGGAAAATAAATTGTGATAGAAAATCGGATCTTACTTGAACACTTGAGAAGAATAAATACAACTCAGGCGAAGGAATAATGATTATTGTTGAAACCAGAAAAAATGCACCATCCTGCTTGAGGTCAGGATGACGCAAATGAGCACTAAGTACTCAGGGAGGAGTTAGTAACGAATGGCATCACTCTCATACTTGAGGCCTGCCTCGGCCGCCTGGGCCTTGACGGTTTCGAATATTTTTGCATCAAGTGTTTCAGTTGGTGAGTCGAGTTCTGCCAACTCGGATTCGATATAGTTCTGTCTGTTGTCAGCCAGTTTTTGTATCTCGCCCAGCAAATATTTCCTTTTTTCCGCGAGTTGATAAATTTCTTTCTTGCGTTGTTCTGGAGCTAAAGCCTGGAGACTAGCGGGCATTTCTTCTTCCGCAATATCTTCGAGTTCAATTTCACCATTCGAGAATTTATCGACCAGTTCGTGACTACCCAGGAGATTTACTTTGCCACTTTTTGATGCATTGAATGTGGCTCGACGTGCAAGCGCAGCAAAGGACATTTCGTTATTCAATTTTATCCCTGCAGCATTTTTCTTTTTCTGGTTCGCTTTCGATTCGGCATCACCGTAATACAATCGTGTGGCTTCAACTTCGGCCCCAAGTTCACTCAGTTTTTTATCATAAGGTGTTGCTATTGCCACAGCATTACCATCAGTTCCGACCTGAAAGTAGTCACCATCACCCAGAGCCGCCATGTGTTGCCAGAAGCTGGTGGTATGCTGATGCTGACCACTCTGAATCGTGTTGATAACAATGTTTTTTTGCCGGGCTATTTCAATAATTTCGGGAAATTGCGCTTCGTCGGGATAATCCATATGTGGGGGGGCGTCGCCGACCAGGAAAATGGTCTTATAGACTTGATTCTGATTGCTCCAGTCGACAGCTGTTACTGCCTCGTAAAGTGCCTGATTTACGCTTTCAGGACCATCTCCACCACCCTGTGCTCTAAAATCCATGAGTTCGGCGTACATACTGTCGAGGTCATCTGAAAGATCAAAAACACGGGTCACATACTGATCACCTCGATCTCTAAACGCTACCAGGCCCATTCTCAGGTTCGGGTTTTGGTTTGCTGAACTCATGGTTGAGGCAATCGACCAGACCTTTTCTTTGGCAGCGTCGATTAATCCTGACATGCTGCTGGTGGTATCGAACACAAAAACGACTTCTATTCGGGGTTCGAGCTGATGGGTGTTTGAGGCCGGGTTTACAGCTGTAATGGCCTGGGCCTGTTGCATCGAAGGAAATGCAGCGACGCCTGCTACGGTTGCTACGAAGATGACAATGGCGAATAGTTTTGTTTTCATTACGGTTATTCGAGTGCTGGTTTTCATAGGTGTGTCTCGCTGGTTGGATTATTAAAGTGAGAGTTTCTCTACAGCAGATTGCGCGGCTTGCCAGGCGTTGTTGAATCTATGTTGATCGTTTGGAGTAAAATTTCCCTTTGTTTCTGGTTTTATAAAATGTTCTGGGAGTGCAAATAGCAGTGCCTGAACGAGATAGAAACACCAGACTGCTACGGCGAGGCTACGGGTTTGAACAAGTGCCCATCCCGCAACACTTAATCCGCAAATGATGATGATCAAATCTATCAGAGCGTGTAGCACCCGAGTACGCAGATAGAGGCTGCGTACTATCCAGATTAAACCTGCCTCTATCAGGACAAACTCGTAAAATGGGATATTCGACAATAAAGCTCCAAATGTGATGATTCCATAGGCGCAGAACAGCGTCAGATAGCCGTGCCTTGTTGCGCTGTATCGCAGGAGATAAATCAAATAACAGCCAGCGATGATGGCTACGGTCAATTGTGGGGCCAGGACCGGAAGAATAAGGAGTAAACCGAATACTAGAAAAGCCGTAATCACACAAGCTGCAAGCGCAAAGCCGACTCCGCTAAGTAACCCGGGAGATCTCATGACGAAAACCTTTGTTGCTTTTCCCGTAGCAGGGCTATATCAATATCTTCCTGTCGAACCCGTGAATTCGGAATGTCGATCTGAACTGTGTTTTTCCGTACCAGCAACTCCAGCTTCTGGTTCATATTATTCAATTTTAAACGTTGCTCGGAGAGTTGCTTTTCCTGGCCATCAATTGATATTTTTAGAGAGTTGAATATCAAATTTGAAGATTCGAGAAGGTTTTCTGTTTCAAGTTTTCTTCGAATGGTGTCTCTTGCAAGGGCTTCATCATTCGCCGCGAAACAGAGATCGAGCTCTTCCGAAATCTTCACGAGTGAACTACTCCAGGTTTTAAACTGGTTTCGGTTGTCGCCTGCCTGTTGTTGCAATAATGTTAACTTCTCTTCATTGCTCTGGGCTTCAACAGTCATTTCTCGAATGGCCTGTTTCAGCTGCAAATCGGGTTCTTCTATTTGATCGAGTACCGCGTGAAAGTCCGCTTTGAATAATCGACTAATTCGGTTTATAAGTGCCATTGCCTGCCTCCAGTTTTTATTGGAACTGAGTTTAGGCAGTCCGCGAGTTTGACAAAAGGCTGGCTTTTGTAAAAAAGGATAGCGTCGATTTACAAAAAGTTTACAAAGCTGTTTATAACTAGTGGTAGTCTAGGTTTGTGTTTCTCTGACTATTAATTTGATGAATAAAAAGCCGCGCATACTGATTGTAGAAGACGAAATCGCTATTAGGCAGGGGTTAGTCGATGTGTTTGTTTTTCATGGGTTCGAGGTTGATGCTGTCGGCAATGGTAATGATGGAGAAACCCGGGGGTTGAGTGGGGATTATGATCTGATTTTACTGGATGTTATGTTACCGGGTAAAAATGGTTTTGATATCTGTCAGGCCATCCGTGAAAAAGATCGTAGCCAGCCTATTATAATGCTCACCGCTAAGTCATCGGACGAAGATATCATTCAGGGTTTATCGCTCGGAGCAGATGACTATGTCGCAAAACCTTTTTCAGTGACACAGTTGGTATTAAGAGTTCAGGCGGTGTTACGGCGTAGTGGATTTGATGAACGTGAAGAAGGGCTGATTCGACTACGAAACAGCCTGGTTATAGATACTCGTAACTTATCGACTGAGAGTAATGAAGTCGTATTCACCCGTCGTGAGATGGATTTGTTGCAATATCTGAATCAACATAACAGTCGAGCGGTTCCCCGTGATGAACTGCTTTCCAGGGTTTGGGGCTACAAAAATCACATGGACATAGAAACCCGGACTATCGATATTCATATTGCAAAATTACGCCGAAAAGTTGAGGCCGACCCCGCAAATCCGGAAGTGATTTTAACAGTCCGGGGTGCAGGATATCGGCTGATGGTTTCGGGCAACGACGCGTAAATAAATCTGAACATGAATTTATCTCGACTCAGGTTGTTTGTTATTTCTTTTATGACCGCACTGATGGTGCCGTCAGTAGTGCTGGTCATGCAGGCTTACGATCAATTGAAGTGGGAAGCCATTCATCAACATCAACAGCTGGCTCGTGAACTGGTACTTCGTATGGATGCCGGTTTCCAGTCGATTGTCAAACGCGAAGAAAGGCGAGCTTTTTCTGATTATTCATTTTTGAATGTTGAAGGTAGCGGCGGTAATACTTTTTTACAACGGTCACCTTTATCAATATATCCACCGAGGTCCGATATCCCCGGTCTGGTTGGCTATTTTCAGATCAATCCTGATGGTCAATTGCGGTCACCGGCCGTGCCCGATAGCCAGGATAAAACACCGGGTATAGATGCAGCGGAACTTGGCTTACGTCTGGCCCAGGAAAGTTATCTGCGCGCGATACTGAGTGCAAACAGGCTTAATGTTCACGATGCACCGGTCGCTGAAGAAACGGCTGAGGAAGCTGAATTCGAAACTGCAACCGCAACCATAACTGAGTTCGACCAGGCACTCGCCTCAGCTGCACTTGTCGCTAAAGAGGCACCTGAAATCGAAAATTATCAGTATATGTTTGATGATCTGAAGTCAGTATTAAAGGATGACGAGCAATACCCTGATCAATTATCTCGAAAACAACTCAGTGACTTAAAACTCGAAAACAGTTATCAAATCAGTAGCACGACACAAAAGTCGAGTATCGTTGGTAGCCGTGAGAAAAAGTCCAAACGCAAAGAACTTACCAGCCTGGCTGAGTCCCTCGAGAGCAATCAGCGGGGGCAGCCGAGTCCTCGGGTTGGCCTCAGTGCCTCGGATATTGAATCCTTGTCATCCAATATAAACCGTATACGGATACGCACTTTTGAAAGTGAGATTGGACTCATGCAATTCAGACAACTGGAGAATGGGTATTTCGCATTATTTCGTGATGCCTGGCGTAATCAACAACGTTTTGTACAAGGTTTTCTGTTGTCACCGGACGCTGTTATTGATCGCTTATTGTTGCCAGTTTTTCAAGAGTCAGCGCTTAGCCCGGTTGCTCGCCTCGATATCATCGTTGGTGATGGATTAATAAAGACGGTTCAGCCAGATCGGTCGAACCGGTATGTATCAACCGCAAGCACAACCAATGAGTTGTTGTATCAAACCCGTCTTTTAGCACCTTTCGATGGCATCGAAATCATCTTCAGTCTAGAAGAATTACCGTTGGTTATAGGCGGCAATATAATCCTCTGGAGCGCGTTACTACTAACGCTCGTGATTTTTGGAGGAAGTTATCTATTATATCGTCTCGGGGTTCGCCAAATTGATCTGACCCATCAGCAGCAAAATTTCATATCCGCAGTCAGCCACGAACTGAAAACGCCACTGACTTCAATTCGAATGTATGGTGAAATTTTACGCGAAGGCTGGGCCGACGAAGAGCGTAAGAAAAGTTATTACGATTTTATTTTTAATGAGAGTGAGCGACTTTCAAGATTGATCAATAATATTCTTCAGCTTGCCCGATTGAGTCGAAATGAACAAAAGGGAAACTTCGAATTAAGCGCTTGCGTGGAGATCGGCCAAAGTTTACACACTTTACTGGAGTCCCAGGTCAGAACCGCAGATTTCCAACTTGAATTTGAGGACAGTAGTCTGCGGCCTGAAGATCAGATCAGTATCGACCGAGACTGGTTAAGTCAGGTTGTTATTAATCTTGCTGACAACGCGATAAAGTTTTCTGCCAGGGCCGAAATTCGAAAAATTAAAGTGAGTCTCGTCAATGAGTCTGGACGCCTGTCGATTCGGGTCCGGGATTTTGGTCCTGGCATTCCTAAAGATCAGATGACTAAAATATTTAAGTTATTTTATCGCAGTGAACACGAACTAACGCGTGAAACTATGGGTACTGGAATTGGGTTATCATTGGTCAGACAACTGGTGGATGGCATGAATGGTAAGATTGATGTTGTTAATATGAATCCCGGTGCCTGCTTTGAAGTTAGTTTTCCGTTGTATCGCGGGCAATAAATTTTAACAGCCACCTCTAAAAGTGTATTTTTAGAGGTGGCCGTAATTTCCAAAACAGTATTTTTTGCAACCTCTAGAGAGTTCGATATGACGCATGGTGTAGGTGGTTCGACTATCGAATCAGAATTGTCAAAAATATTTTCCAGCCGTGAAAAAGCAGTCGCGATTACGCTGGATGAATATCAATCGCGATTGGTCAAAGTTCGCAATTTGATGAACCAGAAATCGATTAATGCTCTGTACCTTGATGCGACAACAAGTTTGCGATATTTCACGGGTCTATCCTGCTACCCGAGTGAAAGGTTACACGGTGCACTTGTATTTGCTGATGGTGGGTTAACCTATATTTGCCCGGCTTTTGAAGAAAATAAAATTCTGGCGAGCCTGGTGATTGAAGGAGACTTTTTGTTGTGGCAGGAACATGAAAGCCCAACTGAAAAGATATCGAGCCTGCTCGGCAAGATGGCTGCCAATGAACCATTCAAGTTGGCGATCGATGACCTCACCCCGTTTTTTACCGCAAGTCGTTTACAGGCTGCTTCAAGCCGGTTAGAGGTCGTCAATGGAGAGGCGATAATTTCTCAATGTCGTCGTATTAAAACAGCTGTTGAACTCGATCTTCTCCGCGGTGCAAAACAAATCACGATGGGAGTTCAGCGCTCAACAGCCGCAATTTTGGAACCTGGGATAGATACTCGAACCGTTCAGGACTTTCTCGACTCAGCACATATCGCTGCGGGTATGGATGGGCGGTCAACTTTCAAGATTGTTCTTTTCGGACAACCGACCGCTTTTCCGCATGGCGTACCTTACCCTCAGGTTTTGCAAGAGGGCGATATGGTGTTAATTGACACCGGTGCGACCTTGCATGGATATCATTCTGATATTACACGAAGCTATGTACTGGGTGAGCCCAATACCCGACAGCGAAACATTTGGCAGATTGAGAAAGAGGCTCAGGTCGCTGCATTTTCAGCGGCTCAACCGGGTCAGTTCTGTTCCGCACCCGATGAGGCAGCGCGTAAAGTCATTGAGTCTGCTGGATTAGGCCCGGGATATCAGGTGCCTGGTTTGCCGCATCGAACTGGCCATGGTGTCGGAATGGATGTTCATGAACATCCCTATATCGTGGGTGGAAATGATCTCGAACTAACCCCTGGTATGTGTTTTTCGATTGAGCCGATGATCTGTATCTATGGAGAATTCGGTATTAGATTAGAAGATCATGCGTATATTACCGATGAAGGGCCTGAATGGTTCACTGAACCCAGCGAATCAATTGATAATCCCTTAAATCTGACGGTTTAAGATTTATCGCGTAGCGCTTTAGGCAATGAAAAAACGACGTCTTCACTAAAACCCTGTGATGAAACCCGACCGGCACCATTTTCCTTTAGAAAAGTAATGACGTTCTGTACCAGGAGTTCTGGGGCAGATGCGCCCGCTGTAACGCCGACTCTGGTTTTATCTTTTAACCATTCGGTTTTTATATCTTCGGCTCCATCGATTAAATAACCATCGATATTGTGGTTTTCGGCAATTTCCCTGAGCCGGTTTGAATTCGAACTGTTTTTTGAGCCGACAACTAAAATCAGATCGCATTGCTTAACTAGTTCTTTTACCGCGTCCTGTCGATTTTGCGTTGCGTAACAGATGTCTTCTTTTCGAGGCCCCTGTATATCAGGAAAGTATTGACGTAAAGCATCGATAACAATTGCAGTGTCATCCTTCGATAAAGTCGTCTGAGTAACATAGCGTAACTCCTTCGGATTATCGACAACCAGACTCTTAACGTCATCGGTAGACTCGACCAGATAAATCTTGCCACCATGGACTGCCTCGTATTGTCCCATTGTGCCTTCGACTTCAGGGTGACCCTTATGGCCAATCAAGATGGTCTCTATGCCTTTTCGGCTGTAGCGACTAACTTCCATGTGAACTTTGGTGACCAGAGGGCAGGTCGCATCAAACACTTTTAACTGTCTATTTTTTGCCTCTTTCTGAACCGTTCGGGAAACACCGTGCGCACTGAATATGACATAGGCATTGTCGGGCACCTGATCGAGTTCATCGACAAAAATAGCACCTTTTTCGCGGAGATCATTGACGACGAAACGGTTGTGAACGACTTCGTGCCTGACATAGATTGGAGCACCAAATAGCGTAATGGCGCGTTCAACTATTTCTATAGCGCGATCAACGCCGGCACAAAATCCTCGGGGATTCGCGAGTATGATTTCCATTAGTTGCAACTCTCGTTATCGATGTTATTAACTACCTCTAGAATTTTTACTTTGTATCGAACGATATCCCCTGCGAGCGGATGATTCAAATCGACACGTACTTCGTTGTCATCGAAGCCTGTAATAGTACCGGGTAAAACTTCACCATCTTCGGTCGTAAACTCGATGATTAGACCTTCTTCGAGTTCGAGTGTTTCGTCAAAATCGTCACGCGGTAATGCTCGTAAAAGCGTTTCATCCGGGAATCCAAAAGCCAGGTCCGGAGGAATATCAATCGTTTGTACATCGCCTTTGCGAAGTCCCAGTAAAGCAAACTCCAAACCTTTTGCCATTTCCTCCCGACCCAGGGTGACGGTCATGGGGTCTTCATCGAAATTGTCTTCGAGCAAGTGATCATCGGTTAATCCTAGCTGGTAATGCAGCGTTACTACGCTATTTTGATTTATCATACTCATTTTTCTATACCGTCCTGATCTTTCTGTTCCTGGCGAAAGCTGGTTAACAATAATACGACTGCACCTATACTGATCGCGGCATCGGCTATATTAAATGCGGGCCAGGGATAAGAACCTAACCAGACTTGAACGAAATCAATGACATAACCATAGTTCACACGATCGATTAAATTACCGATGGCCCCTCCAAATATCAGGCAAAGGGATATTGCTGATATGGTTTCATTTTTTTGAAGACGGCTAATCCAGACCAGAATTACGGTGCTAATGATAATCGTGGTAATGGTGAAAAACCATCGTTGCCATCCGCCGGCGTCAGCCAGAAAGCTGAACGCTGCGCCGGGATTGAACGTGAGATACCAGTCAAGCCCTGGAATAACTGATACAGGTCGGTGCATTGGAAGTTGGTCAAGCGCAATTTGTTTGCTGATCTGATCGAGAATAATAATCAGAGCACTTATCCAGAGAAATTCGAGACGCCCAGGTAATTTCATAGCTGATATTCTGACCCTGATCAGGCAAAGTGACGATGTTCGCCGTCACCGTCAATATTACCAATACAGCGACCACATAACTCGGGATGATCCTCGTTTTGTCCCACGTCAGGCCTGAGATGCCAGCATCTGACGCATTTTTGATTGTCGCTTGCCTGTACTTCTAATCGAATCTCTACTCCGTTTCCAATGTCGGTGACGTCATTCGATAGCACGAGTTTCGCTTCGGAGGTGATCAGAATAAAGCGCAGCTCGTCTCCCAACACGCTGAGTTGATCGTAAAGGGTCTGGCTCGCATAGATTGTTACCTCGGAATCAAGTCCTGAGCCGATTTTTCCTTCCTGCCTCAGACCTTCCAATGTTCGGGTGACTTCTTTGCGGATTGTCTCTAGCGAGTGCCAGACATCGAGGCTGACACGGTCATTATTGTATTCTGATAAACCCTCGTACCATTCAGCCGTAAATACACCCATCGGCTCATGGCGGCCTGGGATATGCTCCCAGACTTCATCGGCTGTAAAACTGAGGACCGGTGCGATCCATCGAGTCAATGCTTCAGTGACATGGACCATTGCTGTCTGGCAAGAACGACGTGCGAGCGAATTTGTCTGCGTGGTGTATTGTCGGTCTTTGATAATATCGAGATAAAAACCACCTAATGTTTCGGAACAGAAATGATGGATTTTCTGAGTCGCGAGATGAAATTGATAAGATTCATATAAGTCTTTTAGTTCATCCTGTACCTGTTTAGTTTGATCAATCACCCAGGCATCGAGGGCCAAAAGCTGGTCATTATCAACCTGATGTTGTGCCGGTTCAAAGCCATTGGTATTGGCTAATAAAAATCTCAATGTATTGCGAATACGTCGATACGAATCAGCCGAGCGCTTAAGTATTTCATCAGAAATAGTCATTTCGCCAGAATAATCTGTTGAAGCTACCCACAATCTTAAAATATCTGCGCCGAGTGATTTGGTGATCTTGATAGGTGCAATGACGTTGCCTACCGATTTCGACATTTTCATGCCCTTGGCATCGACCGTAAAGCCGTGTGTCAAAACCTGCTTATAAGGCGCACATCCATGCATTGCGCAAGAGGCGAGCAGAGAAGAATGAAACCAGCCACGATGCTGGTCTGAACCCTCGAGATACATGTCGGCTGGAAATTCGGTGCGATCATCCTGTCCAAGAACACTGAAATGAGTGGTCCCTGAATCAAACCAGACATCGAGTGTATCGTTTAGCTTTTGATACTGATCAGCTTCGCTACCAAGCAATGTTTCAGCTTCCATCGAAAACCAGGCTTGAATGCCGGACATCTCAATTTCTTTTGCGACCTTTTCAATCAGCTCGGCTGTGTCAGGATGCAGTTCCTGTGTTTCACGATGAATAAACAGTGGGATTGGCACGCCCCAGTACCGTTGGCGAGAAATACACCAATCCGGTCGACGTTCAATCATGCTTTCGATGCGTGCTTGACCCCAACTGGGAACCCAACGGACTTTTTTGATTTCGGCCATGGCCAGATCTCTCAAACCGGCTTTTTCCATACTGATGAACCATTGCGGAGTTGCCCGAAATATAATGGGTGTCTTATGCCGCCAGCAATGTGGATAGCTGTGTTGAAAAGGCTCAGCATGTAACAGCATCTGGTGGGTCTCCAGTGCCTCTATTACTTTCTGGTTGGCTGCAAATACATGTAAACCGGCAAACAATTCGGTATCAGGCAGGAAGCAGCCGTTATCACCAACCGGATTTAATACTTCGAGTTCGTATTTTAATCCGACGATATAATCATCCTGTCCATGCCCTGGTGCGGTATGGACGGCTCCGGTACCTGCATCAAGGGTGACATGATCGCCGAGAACAACCAGAGAGTCACGATCATAGAAGGGGTGTTTGAGTAACTGCCGATCAAGGTCTTCACCTTTACAGCGGGCAATCGTTTGATACTGAGATATCCCAAATCGGGACATGCAACCCTCAACCATTAATTCAGCCAGAACGAGGCGTTCAGGACCTTGGGCTGACTCGACTTGGACAACTGCGTAGTCGACGCCGGGATTTAACGAAACTGCCAGATTGGCGGGTAGAGTCCAGGGTGTGGTTGTCCAGATAACAATTGAAACGGGGCCAGTGCCTGTTTCATCGCCCAGCAAAGTAGTTTGAGCGAGGAATGCATCCGAGTCCCGCGCTTCGAATCGAACATCGATAGCCGGTGAGGCTTTGTCTTTGTAATCAACTTCCGCTTCAGCCAGGGACGAACCACAATCGGTACACCAATGTACCGGTTTATCGCCTTTAATGAGGTGGCCATTTTCGATGATTTTTCCCAATGATCTAACGATATTCGCTTCGGTATCGTAGTTCATCGTCAGGTAAGGCCGTTCCCAGTCACCGAGAACGCCGAGCCGGATAAAATCTAGTTTCTGTTTTTCGATTTGACCGGTGGCATAGTCTCGGCAGGCTTGCCGAAATTCATCGGATTCAACCTTAACACCCACTTTGCCAATGCTTTTTTCGACCTGATGTTCAATGGGTAATCCGTGACAATCCCATCCCGGTACATAGGGGGCATCAAAACCTTCCAGTGTACGGGCCTTGATAATCATATCTTTGAGAATTTTATTGACGGCGTGGCCGATGTGTATATCGCCGTTTGCATAAGGTGGGCCATCGTGCAAAACGTAACGTTTACGGCCTTTGCGAGCCGCACGAATTTTTTCGTAGAGGTTGTTGTCATACCAGTGCCTGAGACGATCAGGTTCACGGTTAGCCAAATTTCCACGCATGGGAAAATCAGTATCCGGCAAATTTAAGGTGGCTTTATAGTCTGTCACGACGTTTCCAGTTCGTTGGTCGATCTACCTGTCTTTAGGGACTAAGGTAGCATTTTATCAAAATACAGTTTAGCTTGAACAATATCCTGCTCGATATTGATGGTGAGCTCTTCAAGTGAGTCGAATTTTTTCTCGTCACGAATCTTATGCAGGAACTCGACTTCAACGTTGTAACCATAAATATCCCGATTAAAATCAAGAATATAAATTTCGAGAATCGTGTCGATGCCATTAACGGTTGGACGTGTCCCAAGACTGGCAACGCCCCGCAGGCCGCAATTATCTATTCCTTTCACGCTGACCGCAAATATTCCTTTAACAACCAGGGTTTTGTCACCCATTTTTATGTTTATAGTCGGATATCCGAGTTCCCGTCCCAATTTTTGTCCGTGAGCAACCTTGCCAGCCAGAGCGTAGGGTCGACCGAGCAAACGATGGGCTGTCTCAAAATCATCGGCTGTAATTGCCTCGCGTATTCGAGTACTGCTGACGCGGATATTATCGTCCAACAATGATTCAGTGCGGTCGACTTTAAATCCATACTTTGCCCCTGCCTGCTGCAAATACTCGAAATCACCCTGACGATTTTTTCCAAACCTAAAATCATCACCTATTACGAGGTGTTGAATATTGAGTCGATTGACCAGGATGTCAGTGATGAATGTTTCAGCTTCCATTTCTGCGAGAGAATGATTGAAGGCAATACTCAACAGCGTATTAACATTGTGACTTTGCATATGGATTAGTTTTTCGCGAAACCGTGCCAGTCGTTTCGGAGCTTTCGTTGGCGCAAAAAATTCAATCGGCTGTGGTTCGAAAATGATCACAGTGGTGGGTAAATTGAGCGCTTCACCGATGTTATCTAATTGCGCAAGTACCCTTTGATGACCCAGATGAAGTCCATCAAAGTTACCTATGGTTACGACGCTGGCTGGTTGTGCCTGGGTTAGATTATGAAGTCCACGGATTAATTTCATTAAATGACTGCTGTTGCTCAAAAGCTAAAATGTTGGCGGCGTACGCCCATTATCCAAAGCATTGCTGCGTAAAACAAGCATGCAGGAATAATCAGCAAGCTAAGTTCGAATACGCGATCGAACCAGGCCCAGTTTGACCAGTTGTTCGTTTCCGGTAAGAGATATAAAGTCAAAGCAGCCATTGCCGCAGTGGCAACCAGGATTTTAAACAGACCCGGGCAAAAATAAATGGACGGATTAATCAAATTGTCCTGGCGAAGTCGAAGGGCTAATCTTATTGCATTAAACCAGGCGGAGGCGGTTGTCGCGAGTGCGAGACCAACATGCGGTGCCATAAAATCGGTTTGAATCATACTCAACACAAAAACGACATTGAGTAACATGTTTAAAACCATGGACTGAATGCCGATACTCACCGGTGTTTTGGTGTCCTGTCGGGCGTAGAAGCCATTTGCCAGAATTTTTATTAAAATAAATGCCGGTAAACCCAGACAATAGGCCATCAGGCTGAAAGCCGACATCATGGCATCGTCAGCTGCGAAAGCACCGTACTGAAATAGTGTTGCCAGAATAGGTACGGCAAGCAGGAATAAACCGATACAGGCAGGGATAGAAATGATCAATGAAAGATTAACCGCCCATGACAGCATTTTGCGAAACGAAGCGGGACCTTCTTTAAAATGAGACTCCGACAGATTGGGCAGGACAACAGTCGCAAGCGCAATACCAAAAACCCCGAGTGGAAATTCGAGCAACCGATCTGAATAATATAACCAGGAAACGCTACCAGTCACGAGAAAAGAAGCGATGAAGGTATCGAAAAGAAGATTAATTTGTGCAACAGACGATCCGAATAAGGCGGGGATCATCAGTTTTACAATTTTCTGAACCCCTGGATGTTTCCAGCCCCAGCGAGGTTTCGGTAACAGCCCTTCTCGATATAAAAAAGGTAGCTGAAAACAACATTGAAGCACTCCCGCGATGAGTACACCCCAGGCCAATGCGGTTATTGGAACATCCATTCTGGGGCTTAACCACATCGCACAACCGATCATACTAAGGTTGAGTAGAACGGGTGTGAAAGCCGG
>JBLIOG010000063.1:0-16888 GCA_047639625.1 Gammaproteobacteria bacterium | reverse complement strand
AATACACAACATCATTCGCGGTGCCCTGATGGATGTCAAAACGACTTGCTGACTGTGATTATAAACGGTGGTTATATCTGGCCCAGATTCTATTCCAAGCGAATTAAGAATAATCGCAAGAACCTGTGCAGGTTGAATTTCCACTGCTCCAATTCCGAGAGATACCAGGGTGACAATACATAGAACAATACTCAATAGGGAGATTAATATAGGACTCCGATGACTACGCTCGGGCCCGATCTGGTTGGAGCATATTCTGATTTCTCCACAGCAACATCAATTTCATCACTCTCTGGAAGGAAACCAGGAAAATTTTGGGGGTGTTTTATCACTTTGGGATTGGCGATTTGGATCACTGCGTTTATCACAGGTTAGAGACCGATATACTTTCGGTCTTTCCAGTGAAAGGCCATGCAGATCTATTCGAGGGATGTTGCTTGCACCGATTGTCACCTGGTTTAGTAGTAGGCCGTTGCCAGTTTACACTGTGCTCTCGGTATCATTATTCATGATCTGTATATACCCAGTTTTAGCCGACGATAATAGTCGAAAAATTGCCCTTGGAAGTTCATTGTTCTTTGATAAGAACCTTTCGCTGCAAGGGAATCAGTCCTGTGCAACCTGTCATGATCCTGAGCGAGCATTTATAGACCCGCGTGATACAGGTGTGAGTTCTACCGCATCCTTAGGTGATGATTTGAAATCACTTGGGGATCGCAATACACCATCGCTGAGTTATCTGGCTGCCGTGCCAGACTTTCATTTAAATGAAATAAACCATCAACCAATGGGAGGTTTGTTTTGGGATGGTAGAGCAACAAATCTTGTCGATCAGGCAGGGCAGCCGATACTCAATCCGACCGAGATGGCGATGCCCGATAGAGCCACCGTTGTCGATCGAGTCATAAGTAATGAATTTTATCTCCGTGCGTTGCAAGATATTTGGTGATGCCATTCTGGATACTACAAAGTCAACTTATAGAGCAATTTCGGAGGCTATCGCGGCTTTCGAACAGTCCGCTTTATTCAGTCCATATGACTCAAAATATGACCGTTATTTGAGGGGCAATTACGAACTAAATGATCTTGAAGATTTAGGTATGACGATATTCTTTTCAACGACTAACTCGAACTGTTCAAACTGCCATCAATTCAAAGTCATGGACGATGAATTTGAACCATTTTCGAATTTTGAATATAACAATATTGGGGTACCAACCAATCTGTTATTGCGTCGCCATAATGGGGTAGCTCTGGGCTACCGCGACCCAGGTTTAGGCGAGGTTCTAAAACCAAATGACTCGAACTGGTTAGGCACGTTTAGAGTTCCTATATTACGTAATGTGGCGTTAACAGGCCCCTATATGCACAACGGAGTATTCCGCGACTTACGAACCGTTATTGAGTTTTATGATCAATACAACAATTCGAAAAGAGTGAATAACCCGGAAACTGAGGTACCTTGGCGCAGTGCTGAAATTGTAGAAACTGTTAACTTGAACGATCTGAAAGCAAAGAAGCTCAGCGATCGAAAAATTGAGGCTTTGATCGCGTTTTTGAAAACGCTTACTGATAAACGCTACGAGCATTTGGTTAATTAACTAATACTCCAGATACAGCGGGGATGTTGAATAAATCAGAGCTCCGTTGAGTTTAAACTCTAGCACTAGCTGAGATCATCAGTGGTTAAGCGACGATTTGTACCTACGCAGCAAAAACGGTCTCACTAATTCTTTTTGCTCAATGTAATGCTTCAATCTATTTAGGGTCGAGTATGGCCTTTAGCGGGCCGACTAATTCTAAGCGCCGTAATTATCGATACCTCTACTCATTCGTGGGACAGGGTTGGCATCATTTAGTGTTTGCATATCGGTTGAGAAGTAATTTATAGATACACCAATTCTACGACTAACTATGGTAAATTCGCACAGAATCAAAATCATAAATGAGGGTTAGAAATATGGCTAAAGCGAAAAATGATGGTACTGTCAGTAAAATGATCATACCTGCAAGGCATGCAAAAGCGGCATTCGTAAAAAAGCGCCAGCACATTAAAGTCATTAACACGCATGGTACCCAGGTCGTTGATTGCTGGGCCTTGAACGCTGACAATATGACGGAATTCATGTCCATGGAACATTGCCGCGTTTCGCTGGAAAGTGTCAGTCCGCGTAAAAGCAATACAATGGTGACTAATCGTCGGAGACCGATACTAAAAATTATCGAAGATTCGGCCAGTGGTACCCATGACACTTTGCTTGCCGCCTGTGATCGATACCGTTATGAGTTGCTAGGCTGCAAGGAGTATCACCGGAACTGTACCGATAATTTCTGGGAAGCCATGGTTGAAGCAGGCTGTAAACCCGTCCAATTGCCGTCACCCTTTAATCTCTGGCAAAACACGCCGGTAGAACCCGATGGCGCGATCAAACCGAACCCACCGGTCACTAAAAAAGGTGACTATATTGTGTTGCGCGCTGAAATGGATCTGGTGGTTTGTCTCTCAGCTTGCCCGCAGGATATTACTTCAATTTGTGGGAACAAACCGCGTAACGCACATTTCGAAATTTATTAACCAACTCTTAGTTCGTCGAGTGATTTTTTGATCGCTCTTCGAGCGCGGCTATTCGGGCCTCTATCGGAGGGTGGGAAGAAAATAAGGCCATAATCCCGCCTTTGTCGTTGATTCCGAATGCAGCCATTTGTTCCGGTAAAGCTTCCGGCTCGACCTGCCCAAGTCGCTTCAGTGCGTTTATCATATTCTGGTGACCTGCCAGATCGGCACCGCCGGTATCTGCAATAAATTCACGTTTTCTTGAAAAGTACATGACAATAGTTGATGCAAGAATCGACAGCACAACCTGCACTATCATAACGGTGACGAAGTAACCAATGCCATGTCCTCGATCATTTTTTAAAATCACACGATCAACAATATGTCCTACCACGCGTGAAAGGAAAACCACGAAGGTATTAACAACGCCTTGAATCAAGGCGAGCGTAACCATGTCACCATTGGCGACATGGCTCATCTCGTGTCCAACGACAGCTTCAACTTCTCCTTGAGACATATTATCGAGCAAGCCCTGGGAAACTGCGACCAAAGCATTGTTTTTGGAAGCCCCGGTTGCAAAAGCATTCATCGCAGTAGAAGGAAAAATCGCAACTTCAGGCATTCTTATACCGACAACTTTTGACTGTTTTTCAACGGTTGTTAATAACCATCTTTCAATATTGCTGGAAGGCTGAGTGATCACGACGGCACCGGTCATGCGTTTTGCCATCCATTTGGATATCAGCAATGAAATAAACGAACCGCCAAATCCAATTACGCCTGATAAGATGACCAAGGCCTGAATGTTGAGATCTGATCCATTTTCGGCCAGTATCGAGTCCACACCGAGGATTCTTAGAGTTACGCTGAGTACTACCATAATGGCAATATTGGTCAGCAAAAATAGAAAGATTCGTTTCATGGTTTTACCTTTTAAGTTTTATTAGTAACCCACCAGACCTATCTATATGAGTGGGTGGCGAGGGTTACGATCACGCTATATTATTAATCCCAATTCGATAAAAATATTCGAATTATCATGAGGCTAATATCGTCTTTTACGATCAATGCTCAAAGTTAGATTAAAGCGATAACATAGTTACATATGGGTGATCTTTTGGAGATTCAAAGCTCTAGTTCTATCAAACTGGATAACCATTTTGTAGCGAAAGACCCTGCGATTCTACAGTTTGAATTAATAGCTCGACAAATTCATCGACCACCATTGAACGCGGTCGCATGCGGGGTCGCATCAGCCAGACTTTGACCCGAACGGTCGGTTGAAATGGTCGAAATACAATGTTTCGGGGTTGGTGTTCGTTTGCAGAAACATCGTCCACCAGCCCAATACCAATGCCATTTTCTACCATCTGTAAAACTACGGAAGGGAGGGAGCACTCACTTCGTTCGTTTGGAACAGCACCTGCATTTCTTAAACAGGACTCTATTTCCTCTCGGGTATGATCGAGCACGCTTAAGGAAACAAAATCTTGCAGGTGCAGATCTTCGGCCTGAATAACGGGTTTTTTAGCAAGGGCATGATTCAACGGTATGGCGGCGACAAATTCGAGGCTGCTCAACACAGAACACTCGACCAGCGGATCGTCGATAGAGAGCATACTAATGGCGACGTCGAGTTGGCGTTCCGCCACCAGTTCAATAAGTTTTTTTGAGCTACGGGTGTGAAAAGTTGTATTAATCCGAGGATGTTTTTGCATAAATCGGGATAGCACATCCGGCAACCAGTAACGTGATAGTAAGGGTAATCCGCCCAGGGTTAAGCTGCCTCGATGCATGTCACGAATATCTTCCGTGAGTGATTGAAATCGACGTAAACTCAAAAGTGTTGATTCCACCTGATCAAAAATTAATCTCGCTTCTTCGGTGGCATGTAATCGGCTATTGATACGCTCAAACAGCAGAAAACCAACTCCTTCTTCGATTTTTTTTAACATTTTGCTGGCGTTTGGCTGCGACATATGGAGGGCTCTGGCCGCATCGGAAACCGAACCATAAGACATCAGGCTATGTAATAACTCAAGTTCTCGCAGCTTCATGGGTATTCCAGAATGGCATGACTAGATATTAAAACGATATTTGTAGAATAAGCAACTCTGGAGTAACGTTTAAATGCCTATCGGATTGATGTCCCTGAATTATAGGAGTCCGTGCCAGCTAAATGACAAAAAACCAGGAGACTAATATAGTGACTACTGAAACAACTCTTAAACGACGTGATTTTCTGACTCGTGCCAGTGCCGTCGGACTGACTTTATCGACTGCCCCAATGTCGATGTTCGCGAGGGCGGCCGGTAAGCCCGTAGAAGCAATGTCTGTCTTAACTTCTAATGCCAGTTTTGATCCTGTTCGTCCAGAAATGGGACGATTGATTACTCAGGCCTGCAGAGGAATTGGCTGGGACGTGAAGCTGGCAGCTGAAGACTATAATCTTGGTATCACTAAAGTTTTTAAGGAACTTGATTTTGATATGTTTATTGTACGCTGGACTGGCCGTGCTAATCGTATCGACCCGGAAACCTTTATTTCGATGATGCATTCCGACGGCGGCAACTATAACAAGTGGGGATATAACAACTCTCGTGTTAATGAGCTGGCCAAATCGCAACAAATCACGATGGATCCAAATAAACGACGTGATTTCGTATACGAAGCGCAGGCGGAGATTTTTAACGATGTCGCAACCTGCCCGATCGTTTATCCAAGTATGACTAACGCATATCGTGAAGACCGGCTTGATGGCCTGGTGCCAATGATGGGCGAAGGAATCGGAAGTTTCTGGTCCGATATGAATGTTTCCACTAAAAGTGGTAATGGTTATGTTCTCACCGGACAAACTTCTGCGTTGAAAAATCTAAATCCGGTTTCCGCCACTGATTCCAACGAATTTAAGGAACTTCGGATGATTTATGACAGACTGATCCAGGTCGGTGCCGATGGTAACATTGTGCCCTGGGCAGCAACCTCGATTACGGCCGTTGATGATACGACGATCGACATTGTGCTGCGGGATGGCATGAAATTCCATGATGGAAAACCGGTGACTATCGAGGATGTTAAATTCACTTTCGAATATTGCACAAAATGGAAAGCACCTTTCTTTATTTCATCGCTAGAAAAATTTGCTTCGATCGATATTACCGGAAGGAACTCTATGCGGATCAAACTCAGCGAGCCGCATGCACCATTGATGAATAATTTCTTCGCCCAGATTTTTATTCTTCCACAGCATATCTGGAAAGATATCCCGGAAAAAGTCGATGTTGCCGATGTACTCAATTTTGCCAATGAAAATCCAATCGGTAGTGGTCCGTTTCAATTTGATTACTGGGATCGTGGTAAAGAACTCAAAGTCTCAGCTAATACCAATCACTTTCAGCCGCCGAAGTGTGCGGGCATTATTCGGATTACCTACGGTAGTCATGATGCCATGGCGGCTGCGATTGAGGCAGGTGAATGTGATCGCACCCGTTATATTCTCAAACCGGCACTGGTGCAGGACCTTAACAAGGTTAAAGGGGTGGTCGGACGTGGTTATGCCAGTCATGGTATGTATGGCTTTATGTTTAACCATTTACGAGGTCCTTTGCAGGATAGAAACTTCCGCGAGGCTATTGATTTGGTCATACCGCGTGATGTCATTCGTGATGTCGTTATGGCGGGTTTCGCTACCAATGGTGGTTCGGTGATTGCGCCTGCGAATGAGTTCTGGCACAACCCGGCAGTGGTAGGACGAACGCAAAACGTCAAGCAAGCTCGGGACGTTCTGGCCCGTGCTGGATACAGCTGGGACGGCGACGGGAAACTGCTTTATCCAGGTTAGAATAAACCGTCGGCCCCTGTTGTCTGTTTAATGGCAACAGGGGCCATATCCGTCAGCCAACCGAGGAACATCGGGTTTTCCTATGTCTGATTATATTCTACGTCGATTTGTTTATACGCTAATTACGATATTTGCGGTCGCGTCAATACTGTTTGTGCTGTTTCGAATGCTACCGGGTGATGCAACCATGCAAGTCATCAGTCCGGCAATGGATGAAGCGGTTCAGGAGCGTATGAAAAAAGCCTTCGGTCTCGATAAACCGATGTGGGCTCAGTATTTCATTTATTTAAAAAATCTGGTTACGCTGGAATGGGGCCGATCTTTCGTATCTGCCCAGGAAGTAACGGATATTCTGGCCTACCGATTCTGGAACACAGTGCTGTTGATGGCAGCCGGAATGTGCCTGACGCTGGTCATTGGCATTGGTTTCGGAATCATCATGGCCTGGCGTCGCAATAGTGCACTCGATATTGGCGGTACGATTGTCAGTCTGGTTTTTCAGGCTGCACCTCCTTTCATAACGGGCTTGTTACTCCTTATAGTACTCAGTTATCGGCTTGGGCTTTTTCCGACAGGTGGTATGTATCCACCCGGTCAGAGACCCGATGGCTTATTCGATTTGCTGATGATGCCGGAGTTCTGGCATCGCATCGTCTTACCGACTATTACGGTCGGTGCCTATTACATTTCAACACCCATGCTCATTATGCGCGATAGCATGCTCGAAGTACTTGGTAGCGATTTCATCGAACTCGCCAAGGCCAAAGGACTTAAATCCAGTGTAATTATGTTCAAACACGCGGCGCGTAATGCGTTGCTCGGGGTAGTTACGATTGCAGGCATCATGATCGGTTTTGCAGTGGGAGGACAGGTCGTGGTTGAATCACTGTTCTCCTGGCCCGGTATGGGCCAGCTCATGGTGGAATCTGCTGCATCGCACGACTATCCCGTTGCGCAAGGTACTTTTTTAATGTTGGCGATTCTGGTAATCGGACTTAACTTCTTCACCGACGTGCTCTATTGCTATCTTGATCCACGTATTAAAATTACCGCTCGGGGTATGAATTGATGACCATGGCAGGTGAATTGAAGATTACAGGGGTCGATATCTGGCCACTTCGTGTACTTTTGGCGAACCCATATCACCTGTCCAAACTGTATCGAACGCTGACCCACAGTGATGCTGTGATTGTTCGATTAACACTCGCCAATGGTGTGATCGGTTGGGGTGAAGCCGATCCCGGCGGGATTAATTTCGATGGCGAGACAACTGATTCAGTCGTTCAAACTTTGCGCGAAAGAGCTCCGCAAATGCTCGGTCAAAAAGTAGATGTGTGGGTTAGCTCCGGTGCAGGGCGAGATTATAATGGCGCTGCGGCTGCAGCCTTTGATGTTGCCTGCTACGATGCTCTCGGCCGTACTACTGAGACATCAGTAAGTCAACTCCTCGGTCAAGCTTGTCATTCTGGAATTTCTTCGTTGTGGCCGACATCAAGCGGGAGTGCTGAAGACGATCTTACGATTATCGCCGAATACCATGCCCAGGGGTTTAATACTTACATGTTAAAAATGGGGGTCAAACCTGTCAGTGAAGATATCGAACGCCTAAGATCCGTGATTGCGAATGTCCCTGATGGCGTGAGAGTGATGGTCGATGCCAATCAGGGCTGGACTCGTGAAGAGGCCTTACGATTCGCAACTGAAACCTGCGAACTTCCCATTATTCTGATCGAACAACCAGTGGCAGCAGCCGACTATGAAGGTTTGCGTTTGGTACGAAAAGCCGCCGGATGTCCGGTATCGGTCGACGAGTCGATTCAAGAGGCCGGTGACATGGATGATATTCTGCAAGCTGAAGCCGCCGATATCTTCAGCATCAAGATTTCGAAAAACGGAGGTCTGTCAAATAGCCAGATCATTGCGAAGGGTGTCAGTAAAGCCGGAAAAAAAGTACTGATGAACAGCATGATAGAGCTGGGCATCACTCAGGCTGCTTCGTTGCATTTGGGTTGTACTCTGGACAATCTTGTCGATTGTGGTCATGCCTATATGTCGACGTTGCGCATGGCTGACGATATTACGGATTTCTCTAGCTGGATTGATCGCGGTGTCGCCAATCTGCCTGATTTGCCTGGGCTTGGTGTGGAAGTCTCAATGGAAAAAATCAGGCAATTCCAGATAGGTCATTATCATGTCAGCTAGTCTTCTTCAGCGACGACTGAGGACTCTTAAACTCGGTTTCCAGGAACACTACCGGATTATCAATGCGAATCCGTTGAGCCGGTTTGGTTTTAGGGTCATAGTTATATTCACCTTGATTGCTATTTTTGCACCCTGGATCGCGCCTTACGATCCCTGGGAAATGGTTTACGACAAAGAAGGTAATTTTGCGGGTTTACGACCACCATCCTGGGAGTTTCCGGTTGGAACCACTCATCTTGGGTATGACCTGTTTTCACAATTAATACTGGCAACGCGGACGACACTTATCATCGGTTCCGTGTCCGGAATTATCTCGATTGTTATCGGGGCCAATGTGGGACTTATTGCTGGATATTACGGAGGCAAGGTTGATGAAGTCCTGATGCGACTAACCGATATTCTCTACGGCATGCCTTTTCTGCCATTCATCATCGTGCTGATTGCACTATTTGGGCGGAAGCTGGAATTTATTATTCTCGCTATCGTGCTGATTGTCTGGCGTACATCGGCTCGAGTTATCAGGGCTCAAACAATTTCCATCAAACAGCGCCAGTTTATTACAGCAGCTCGAGCCAGAGGTTGCAGTGATTTGCGGATCATCTATCGCCATATTTTGCCTAATGTCCTGCCATTATTATTGCTTTATGCTGCTTTCAATATTGCCTGGTCAATTATCACCGAGGCCAGCGCCAGTTTTCTGGGGTTCGGTGATGGAGAGACCATTAGCTGGGGCGGAATGCTTTATGAGCTC
The DNA here is from genome assembly GCA_047639625.1 of Gammaproteobacteria bacterium. Taxonomy (GTDB): domain Bacteria; phylum Pseudomonadota; class Gammaproteobacteria. The sequence goes on along the minus strand of JBLIOG010000063.1, from coordinate 7,540 downwards.
TGGTTGTCGGGTAAAACTCGAGTGGCCTGGTGGTGGTTTGCAACCCCTTCACTGTGTATTGTTTTGCTCGTGACCTCGCTGGTTTTTGTCAGCCGAGCCTATGAGGAAGTTGCGAATCCGAGATTGCGTAAACGATGAATGCTGCCGTGGAAAAATCTGAGTCGGTTAGAGACATTGTTCTTGGTGTCAGGAATCTGGGTGTTCAATATGAAACTACGCAAGGAACAGTTCATGCAGTCTCAGAAGTATCTTTTGACGTGTATGCCAACGAAGTGTTTGGTATTGCCGGAGAATCTGGATGCGGCAAATCAACTTTGATTCGTTCGCTGCTTCGACTGCTCCCTGATAATGCCACCACAACATCAGACCGGGTTGACTATCATGGTCGGAATCTTTTTGAAATGGACGAAGAAGTGTTTCGGAGCAATATTCTCTGGCAGGAAATTTCTCTCGTGCCACAGAGTGCGATGAATTCGTTTAACCCGGTTTATCGAGTTGGCGATCAGGTGGTCGAATCGATAAGGACGCACCGAGATACCAGTGTTAAGGAGGCCCGTGAACGTGTTGCCGAGTTGTTCGATGTGGTTGGATTACAGTCCGATCTGATGAATAGTTATCCGCACGAATTTTCAGGTGGAATGCGCCAGCGCGCAATGATTGCGATGGCCTTATCGCTCGATCCTGGATTGATTGTCATGGATGAACCGACCACTGGTCTTGATGTTCTGGTTCAGGAACGTATTTTGCGTCGCATACGTGAAATTCGTGCAGAGATTAATAGTTCAATTATTTTAATTACTCATGATATCGCTGTTATCGCCGAAATGAGTGATCGCATTGCTGTGATGTATGGCGGTCAGCTTATGGAGCAGGCGACTGCAATCGACCTGTTCGAATCTCCCCATCATCCCTATACACTTGGACTTAACAATGCGTTTCCGTCGATACGTGACGTCGGTGGAGAATTAATTTCAATACCCGGTTCTCCGCCAACTCTGATTGGCCCGATACAAAGCTGCCCTTTTGAGCCGCGTTGTCCATTCAGTATTGATCGATGTTGTCATGAAAACCCTCAACCAATAACATTGAGTGAATTTCATAAAGTACGTTGTTTTCGTACTGATGATGCCGAAGCACTAAGACTTCAGGCGAAGGAGAAATCTACGTGGCGCTCTTAGAACTCAAGCAGCTCACCCGTCATTTCGAAATTCAGCCCGGGTTTATAGACCGGACCATTCATAAGCGGCCAACAAAATATATCAAAGCAGTTGAATCGCTGAATTTCAGTGTAGATGAAGACGAAATTCTCGGTATTGCCGGCGAATCTGGCTGTGGTAAGTCAACTACCTGTTCAATGATAGCCGGGTTACTGGAGCCGACCACGGGCGATATCTTTTATCGTGGGAAATCGATGTTGGGTTTAAAAGGAGATGAACGACGCGAACATCATCGTAAGGTGCAGATGATTTTCCAGGACCCCTATGAGTCGCTTAATCCGCGTTTTCGAATCTTGGATATCATTGCTGAAGGACCGCGAGCGCTGGATATGTGGGCGGCAACCGAAATTATCGAGCGGGTTGATAGTATGCTTGATGGTGTCGGTCTTAATCCGGCGAAGTACCGCGAACGCTTTCCCCATGAACTGAGCGGGGGTGAACGCCAACGGGTTGGAATTGCCAGTGCACTGGTGATGGAACCGGAAATGGTAGTTGCTGATGAACCGCTGTCTATGCTGGATGTCTCTATTCGTGCGGGCATTCTTGATTTGCTCAAAGGTTTGCAGCAACAACGGCATTTCTCATGTATTTATGTCTCGCACGACCTCTCTATTCTCGGAAACGTTGCCGATCGGTTGATGATCATGTATCTCGGTCAGGCAATGGAAATCGGTCCGGTAGAAGAAGTCATCAGGCACCCCAAGCATCCTTATACGCGCGCCTTAATCGGCGCAGTACCAATTCCTGACCCTCGATCACGGCGCCCCGTGCCTAAAATATCAGGGGATATTTCGAGGCCAATTGACCCACCGCCAGGTTGTCGGTTTGCACCGCGTTGTCCCTATTCAGACAATTCCTGCATTGACAATTTTATTCAACTTGATACTACCGATACTTCGGCTCACCAGGCTGCTTGCCACCGACTACATGTGCTCCCCAATGAAGGATTATGATGTTGCTATTATAGGCGGAGGCCTGCTGGGGTCTGCTTTCGGCTGGGGGCTAACCCAACGAAACCTGCGTACCGTGGTGTTCGATGAAGGTGACAATGCGATTCGAACCGCTCGGGGTAATTTTGGACTGGTCTGGGTTCAAGGTAAGGGTGTCGGCATGCCTGAATATGCACGTTGGTCATTGAACTCATCGCTTCAATGGAGAGGTTTTTCTGATCAGCTACAACAGGAAACCGGCGTCGATTGCCATTATGAACGACGTGGAGGGTTTGTTGTCTGTCTTGACGATAACGACTTTGAGGCCAATCAAAAATTATTGGAAACCCTAAGACAAGAATCCACGAGCCAGGCTTACGAATTCGATATTGTTGATCATGCCGAGTTGAAAAAACACATGCCACTGATCGGAGATGTCCCCGGTGGAAGTTATTGCCCGAATGACGGGCATTGCAATCCGCTCAGTTTACTTAGAGCTCTGCACACGGGTTTCCTGAATAGTGGGGGTGACTATCGACCACATAACCATATTTCGCAAATACGAGGATTGGAAGGAGGAGGGTTCGAACTTTCAACCAGCGATAATAAAATGGTGGGGACAGCGAACAAATTGATCATCTCGGCGGGCCATGGTTCCGCTGAACTCGGAGCCCAGATCGGGCTTGACCTTCCCGTATTCCCGGATCAGGGGCAGGTTCTGGTTACCGAGAAAGTAGAGCGAATTCTAGATTACCCGACTAACTATGTCCGTCAGACCGATGAAGGCTGCTTTTTGCTTGGTCCTTCAAGTCGTGATGTCGGTTATAGCTTGGCAACGGACCCGCCAACTTTAAGTGAAATTACGAGGCGCTGCCTTAAAGCTTTCCCTCTTTTGTCGTCTCTACGCATTCAGCGTAGCTGGGCTGCACTGCGGGTTATGACGCCGGATGGATGCCCGGTGTATCAGCAGTCGGAAGAATTCCCGGGTGCTTTTTCATTTTCCTGTCATAGCGGTGTGACGCTCGCTGCGGTTCATGCTTTAGAAGTGAGTCAATGGGTAGAGGAGGGTGCAATTCCCGAACAGTATCAGGCTTTCCATCCCGGTCGGTTCGATGTTTAAGCGTATAAGATCTATCGATAACCCAGTCAGACTCCACTTCGAAGGTGAAATGCTAACGGCACAGGAAGGTGATACGGTAGCAGCTGCATTGCTCAGTTGTGGAATCATTGCGTTCAGGCAGTCTGCCGAAGAGAAGAGTGATCGCGGGCCTTATTGTTTGATCGGTAATTGCTTTGACTGTCTGGTTGAAATCGATGGGATTCCAAATCGTCAGGCTTGCCGTGAACCAGTTTATGAAGGCATGCGTATCGAGCGACAAATTGGATTGACCCGCCTTGGGGTAGATGATGAGTCCTGACGTACTGGTTGTCGGTGCTGGCCCCGCAGGTATGTCAGCGGCCCTGGCGTTGAATGCTGCTGGAGCCAGGGTCAGGGTTGTCGATGAACAGCCAGGTCCGGGTGGTCAGATCTATCGTGCCATCGATCAGGTTTACGATCATCGACCCCAGGATTTGCCGCTCTATGGCCCTGATTATGCCAGGGGACGTGAGTTAACCAGACGGTTTTTAGAAACTGAAATTGACTTTTCCTGTGGCACGACAGTCTGGGATATATCGAATAAAAATGGGACTCCGGGTGTTGGTCTGGTTCAAGGTGATGTGGCCAGTTACGTGTATCCACGGCATATTATCCTCGCCACAGGAGCCATGGAACGCCCCACTCCGTTTCCCGGTTGGACTTTACCCGGTGTGATGACTGTAGGAGCGGCTCAAACTTTATTTAAAGAATCAGCCTTGATGCCCGATAGCCAGCCGGTTATTGTCGGTTCCGGGCCATTGATATACCTGTTTGTCAAACAAATGATTGCCGCCGGATGCAAACCTGCCCTTATTCTTGATACTGGCCCAGATTCTGTACCAGTATCCCGCTGGAGTGATTTGATTCAGGCAACCTTTCAGAATTTCGGCGCTTTATATAAAGGCTGGCACTGGATGCGAGAGATAAAGCAGGCGGGTGTCAAACGTATAGCAGACGTGACTGCTCTTTCAGCCAGGGGTGATCAGCGTTTAGAGTCCATCGAATACCGTCTAAACAATCAATCATTTCAAATAAAAACCGATTTATTGCTGGTCCACGACGGTGTCATTCCAAATAGTCATCTTGCTTTCGCGGCGGATTGCGAACATCGATGGAATTCAGTTCAACGCTACTGGGCACCGGTAATAAACCCGCAAGGCCTAAGTTCTCAGCCGGATATATCCATTGTTGGCGATAGCGCAGGTATAGCCGGAGCTGATTCCGCAGCCTGTTCCGGTAGAGTGGTTGGTTGGAATGTTGCAAATTTACTAGGTTTGGTCGGCGTAGATCGTTGCGACTCAGAAACCATGCAGGATAAACAAACTATTCACCGATATTCGGTGTTAAGGCGTTTTCTTGATAATCAATACCGCCCGCTGGAATATTTTCAGACGCCAACAGATATGGAAACCATTGTCTGCCGTTGTGAAAATGTTCGTGTCAGCGACCTTCAGGAGGTCGCCAGGCTAGGTTGTATGGGCCCTAATCAGGGCAAGGCATTTACTCGGTGTGGTATGGGACCCTGCATGGGAAGACAATGTGGTAATACTGTCAGCCAATTGTTTGCGCAATATCATAATCGAACGGTCGCTGATATTGGGCATTACCGGATTAGATCACCGGTCCGACCATTGACTCTCAAACAGCTATCAACTCTGGATTTATCCCTCGGGGATTGATCGACTTAGTGCCTGCAATTCGAGTCGGTCTGAACCGTTCTGATGCTTTATACTCTGTGATATGAAAGTCCTTACGGCCGAAATTGCGCACGAAACCAATACGTTTAGTTGTCATAGAACAGATGAACAGGCGTTCAGAAATTGTTATCTATTGTTGGGTAAAGATGCACTTGCTGAGCGTAGCGAAGCTAATACTGAAGTTGCGGGTTTTACAAGATTCGGTAACGAAAATGGTTGGCAAATCGACCATATTATTAGTGCCGCCGCGGGGCCTTCCGGCAAAGTAACGCGACAGGCTTTTGAGTATATTACTGACCCGATTATCAGCGCAGTACAGGACAATCAATACGACGGTATTTTGCTGGGTTTGCACGGTGCTATGGTCACTGATTTTTGTGAAGACGGCGAAGGTGAACTGTTAGAACGTCTACGTGCCGTTGTTGGACCTGACCTTCCGATTGCCATTACCCTTGATCTTCATGCTAACGTGACACAACGGATGTGTTCGCTAGCCAATATTATAGTCGCTTATAAAACCTATCCGCATGTCGACCTCCTCGACGCCGGGTTTCATGCCGCTGGAATATTAAATCGGACTATGTCTGGAGATATTAATCCGCGTACGATTCGAGTTGCCAGGCCGATGCTGGAAGAGGTTAATGGTGGTCGGACAGACCTGGGACCAATGATTGGGTGGATTTCACAAGCACGCGCTTATGAAACAGAAAATGATGTGTTTGCGGTCAGTATTAATGCAGGCTTTGCGAGTGCCGATATAGCCGAAGTAGGCCCGACGGTACTCGTGACAGGGCAGGGAGACTTTGCTGCCCATACAGCGTTTGCTGAGGCTATAGCTGACGATATCTGGACGACACGACACGATGTATTGAACGACTATCTCAGTGTTGAAGCGGCGGCTGCAATCGCCCTCGAATTTGATGCGAACCACGGCCCTTTGATTATTGCTGACTATGCTGACAACCCGGGTGCCGGTGGTTATGGTGATTCAACCAGTCTGTTACGCGCATTGCTCGAAGCTGGCGTGACCAATGGCTGTTTTGGACCGATGGTGGATCCTGAAGTTGCGGGTATGTTGCATGAACAAACAATCGGGGACCGCGTTCAAATTGACCTTGGAGGTAAAACTGATAATCGATTTGGCGGTGGCCCGCTTCACCTTGTTGTAGAACTTATTTCTATCAGTAACGGTGAGTATGTCGGTGATGGACCTATGATGGGTGGATTACGGCGGTCTTTCGGTCCCTGTGCTGTTATCCGAGTTGATGGTATTGAGATTTTAGTCGTCACAATCTCTAGCCAGATACTTGATCGACAGCAGTTTAAAACATTTGGAATTGACCCTGAAAGCAAAGCGGTTGTGGCATTAAAATCAATGCAGCATTTTCGCGCCGCTTTCGAACCGATTGCCGGGAAAGTGATCGTTTGTGACAGTGGCGCAATTTGTACACCCCATTACGAATTGTTGTCTTATCTGAATGTTCGACGACCGATGTTTCCATTGGATAGCAGCCTGGACTAAAAAGAGTTCGCAAAAATATCGTGTGGTACTAGTCAACCGACGGTTTTTGCCGATGGATTCGATGGCATCATATTCCGATATTATTACATCCTGTTGCCAGGTTTATGAACGGTTTGTCTTGCAGATATCGGTTCCCCTTAATACCGATGAATAGTCGAGAAACCTGGTTTCGATAGGGAGAACTGCTTTTGCCAGCAATACCTTTTGTGGTTTGATTTCGATCACTAGGTCAGCGCCAGACACCTGATAAGATTGGCTACTTCCCTACGAAGATAAGAACCCCAGGTAAGCCTATACCTTCACATCAACTTTAACGGTAATCCGATATAGCAATGTCTTAGGGCCATAATGTTAAGGGCCATTTCATCCAGCATAAATTAGATACCTTGAAAATTCATGATTCGCGAGCCGAATTGCTTGCGCTCGCTGGTGTATTTGAGTGCCCGTTCAGCGCCTTTGATAGCAGAGCAAACACATCTTCCAGCACAATCGAGTCGTTCTTCGACAAACCAGTCTTTGATCATGTGGAACCCCTGGTCGACTTCTCCCCGAATTTGCGAAGCCTGAATGCCCATTATCGGCCAATTTAATTTCAGGATGACCCAGGCCGATGTGCACTGATAAATGAAGTGATCGTGACAGGTTGAATTCAGTGGTGTCTGTGTCGGTGATAGAAGTCGTGACTTTTGCGTGGTATCCATCGACAAAAGATCAAAAATATAGTGCTTTGTTAATGGCTCAAATGCCTGAATTTTTCCGCAGATAAGGTAAGAAAATCGACATCTGACAGCGTTTCTGTGAGCTCTTCCAGGGAATCCCAATCGTCTTCCTAGATAAGAGTTGTGTGGCAAGTGCTTGAACTTTGATCGGCCACCTAATCAGTTCTCGAATAATCAAAGCCTGATAGTTTTGCACAAAATTGCACAAACGCCGCATATTCCTTACATATTTCGCACATATGATGTGGTGTTAATTTATAGATTCAACATGTTTGTTGTCGCTATTTAGGCCCTAAATGGTGCCTAAATAGCGACAAC
>JBLIOG010000062.1:0-17201 GCA_047639625.1 Gammaproteobacteria bacterium | reverse complement strand
CGGGGCGTCAAAACCTCGGCATCCCTCTTCGACCCTTTCTATTTATTTACTATATATAAGTCCTTAAGACCGGGCTTGTTCAACAATGGGATAGGTCGCGGCTGCGCGCGACATATCCTTATTCGTTTTCGTTAGGAGGCTATTTTTCTCCTATACAACTTGGGTTTATGTGGGCTTTATTAATTAGCGTTTCGGTAGCATGGCTATACACAATAGGCAGTGCATCAAATATTTTACTCACCGCATCGTTAAAGAAAAGTGAAATGGCTTTACCTATAGCTGCCATTCCGTGCGTACTACTTTTAATGGCAGTATTGATAATAATGTATCGCTCGGTTCAACTACAGACCGCCCACCGAGCTGGCTAATTTTTGTACTTTTTACTGCTTTGGGCAGTTTTGGGTATAAGCTTTGGTTTACGGCGAGCCACTTTATAGCGGCCGAGAAGAAGGCTGAATCATATTATGTTGAATATGCCTTTCCAATACCTGGACTCTGGTTCGGATTTGTCGGCGCCTGGCTTTTGCAACCACAGATTAATCGTGTGTTCGATAATGAAAGTGGTACCTGACCTCAATTCCACAAAACTCTGCCATTAGGATATCTGCATTTTCATAGTGTGGTTATTGTTCGGCTTGCAAAAATGACAGGACGACCCAATGCCACGTTGACACCGCTACTTAAGCTTCTCGAGAAAAGAGAGCTGATTGCCAATGTTCAGCAACCTCTATAACACCATTACCTGACGCACAACTGTACCCTCCGCCATACGATCAAAGGCTTCGTTGAGATCGTCCAGTCGAATTTTGTGGCTAGTGAGTTTATCAATTGGCAATTTACCATCCTGAAATAAACTCATGTATCGAGGAATGTCGCGGCTCGGTATACAGCTACCCATATAACTGCCTTTCAAGGTACGTTCCTCTGCGGCCAGGCTGAGATGCGACAGAGTAATGGCCGCGTTCGGCCCCGGCATTCCGGCGGCTATGGTACAGCCACCGCGACGAGTGATTTTATATGCCAGATCAAGCGCTGGCGCGACACCGGCCGTTTCGACAGCAATATCAGTTCCGCCATTGGTAACCGCTCGAACTTCGTCGGCACAGGTTTCTGATTTCGCATTGAAGACCTGATGTGCACCAAGTTGTCGAGCTAGTGTCAACTTGTCATCATTCACATCGATGGCAACTACCTGGCCGGCACCTGACATAATGGCTGCCAATAATGCGCTCAATCCAACACCTCCAAGCCCTACAATTGCCACTGTCTGACCCGGTATGACGCGCGCCGTATTAACGACTGAACCGACACCCGTCGCAACCGCACAACCAAACAGAGCAGCCTGTTCAAACGCAATAGTTGAGTCAATTTTGATCAGTGAATTCACTGAAACGACTGCATATTCGGCAAAAGCCGCAACACCAGAATGATGGAATATCCTTTCTCCATTGCGGTGTAATCGAATAGTCCCTCCAAGTAGCGTTCCATTGACATTCGCGATAGACGCAGGAACGCACAAAGCGGGCCGACCCTCGCGACACATATCGCATTGTCCGCAACTGGCTACATAAGAAGGTACGACATGATCACCGACTTCAACACTGCTAACACCCGCCCCAACTTCTGCAACTATGCCTGAAGCTTCATGGCCTATCACAATCGGAACCGGCTTTGCGCGTTCGCCATCAATTGCGACTAAATCAGAATGGCACAACCCGGCCGCCTTAATTTGAATCAGGACCTCATTGGCGCCCGGTGGATCGAGTTCAACTTCTTCAATATTGAGTGGTTTACTTTGGGTATAGGGATGGCTTTTACCAATTTCGCGAAGAACAGCAGCTCGAATCTTCATATCTCTTTGTCCATTTTTAGATATCCTTGTTAACGTCTATGCTTTAAGCACCGGACATCACTTCAGCAATCGATGCTTCCAGAATATCCAACCCTTCACTGATAATTTCAGGGGAAGTAGATAACGGCACTAGAACACGAATCACATTTCGAGTTGGCCCTGCGGTTACCAGCACCAGTCCTTTTGAAAGTGCAATGCGAACAATCTCCGTTGTCAAATCACCTGCTGGTTCGCAGCTTTCCCTATCGGTGACTATTTCAATCGCATTCATGCACCCAAGAGATCGGACATCGCCAATACATTGACCATCGGGTTTTTCCGCCATCTCTTGAAATCTATCGTCAATTTGTCGACCAAGCTTCAGCCCTTTTTCGAGTAAATTTTCTTCTTCGATAACATCAAGAACGGCCAGCGCTGCCGCACAAGCAACTGGGTTCCCGCCAAATGTACCACCCAGCCCCCCCGGCGGAACGCTGTCCATAATATCGGCGCGCCCAACGAGTCCAGAAAGCGGCAATCCTCCACCCATACTCTTGCCAATGCAGGTTAGGTCCGCTGCAATACCATAATGCTCCATAGCGAACATTTTTCCTGATCGGCCAAAGCCGGTTTGAATTTCATCAGCCACCATTACAATGCCATGCTGGTCGCAAAGTTTGCGGATATAGTCCATAAATTCGGGGTCAGCAACGTTGTAGCCGCCTTCACCCTGAACCGGCTCATAAAATATCGCTGCTATTTGCTCGGGTTCTATATCGCTTCGAAACAAGGTTTCAAAAGCACGTTTAGTATCATCGAGAGAAACCCCGTGGAAAGCATCGACAAATGGTAAGCGGTAAATTTCAGTTGGAAATGGCCTGAAACCAACTTTAAATGGATTTAACCGAGCGCTCAGACCCATGCCCATATACGATCTGCCATGATATCCATTGGTAAAGGTAATTAAGCCAGGACGACCCGTATGATAGCGTGCGATTTTAACGGCATTTTCTACAGCTTCACCGCCCGCCGACAGAAACAGGGCTTTCTTTTTGAAATCACCCGGCACTAAAGTATTCAGGCGTTCAGCCAGTTTGATATAAGATTCGTAAGGGCTAATCTGAAAACAGGTATGCGTGAACGACTTTATCTGCGCTTCCATCGCGGCGATCACTTTCGGATGTCCATGGCCTACATTTTGACAACCAATACCGCCGCAAAAATCGATAAACCGATTTCCCTCAACATCCCACACTTCACCACCTTCGGCACGATCAGCTACAAACGTCGCTGAATAGGCGATAGCTCGAGCGACACTGTCATCTCGGCGTTGATATATTTCAGCATTAGTAGTCATTTAGGTGCCCTTAAATTTATTAATATTTGTCTATCAGGTTAATACACGCTACGGGTACAAACTCTTTAAAAAAATTTTACAATGGCAGGACTTTTTTCACGAAAAAATCCTGTTTCAGCGTCCGCTAGGCAAGTTTTAAATCTAATTAAATCGGTTTTTCTCTCAACTATGGAACTAATTTTCAATTACACCTGGCCGGAGCTTTAACCATACTCCCGGCCAGGTGTTTACTTCTTTTTAAAACAACAAACTAAGGTAGCATTGAGTTGACTTCGTCAACCAGTTCTTCCTGTAACGCTTCCATATCGTCGGATTCGCCAGTCACGATTGACTCAATGGCATCATAAATTACCTGAGTAATCGCGAGGCTGTTATTGCCGGGGTAAGCAATCCATTCACGTAGCAAACCAGCCTGGCGCACAGCGGTATGCTTGTTTGGATTTGCACTGTAGAAATCGCCTAGCATCTCATTAGCTGCTTTGTTCGGCGGCATATAACCTGTCGTTTCAGCCACAATCGCCGCACCTTTTCCAGAGGTAGCGAATTTCAGAAATTGCCACGCTGCGTCGAGCACAGCAGGATCTTTTGAACCTGAAACCAACATAGCCGAATTACCACCGGCTGGAAGGCCCTTCGGTGCAGAACCCATACCTGGGTATTCATTGGTCTTCAGAACGAAATCACCTTTTGCCCGCTCTATCGCACCTACAGCAGAAGTTGACCAGAAATGCATGGCCACTTCTCCAGCAACAAACGGTCTACCCGCATCGCCAACTGGCAGGTTAAGCATCTTGCATTCACGGAATAGTTTTTTCATTGTATTGAGTGCATTCAGGCCAGCCTGACCATCAAAATTAACCTTGCCATTTTTGATAATCGGCTCACCCTGGCTCCACATCAAGGCCTGAAAAAACCAGTTTCCTGTTATATTCCAGCCCCAGAACAGGGGATTCCTGACACCCGATTCTCGTAATTTACCGCAGTCTCTTATGACCTCGTCCCAGGTCGTTGGCAAAGTTGTTATACCTGCTTTGCCAAGCAAATCCATATTGTAAAAACCAACCGGTAAAGATACTGAGAATGGCAAACCATAGACCCCACCTTTAAAGGTACCTAAATCGAGCATAGCCTGGTGGTAACCTTCCTTCGAAAAATTGGCTTCTTTCGCAATATATGGATCCAGCGATTTTGCTATGCCTTTGTCCACAAGTCCGGCCTGACGATTCAGCCCCTGAAACGATACATCAGGTAGTTTGTCAGCAACAGATTCTCGTAGAACCGTATTGGTTGCATCTTCGTAATTGTCGTAGGTAGCACGGAACTTGACCGTAATGTCAGGGTGCGCTGCATTAAAAAGCGGCAACATACGCTTGAAGGTTACATCGAACAACGACGAATAAGGATATCCAACCTCTATCGTGACCGCCTGGGCAATCGATGCCGAGGTAATAAATGAAGCCGCTAGTGCTGCGGTTATAAACTTAGATACTTTCATCCAATCTCTCCTGTTGGTTTCTACTTTTAAGATTAACTAAATCAGGTTTAATGCTTTAACCCCGATTTTCCAGATCCTCTTAATGACTCTTTCCTCCATCCTGTCGGATCAAAAACAGAACTTTTACTACTTCATACCCGATAGCGTAATACCTTCAATAAACCGGCGTTGTGCTAGCAAAAAAGCCACTACCAGGGGCGAAACTATGACGGTTGCAGCGGCCATCATCGGACCATATTCATTACCATCGAGATCAGACTTGAACATTCGCAAACCCAATGGAGGTGTCATCAAATCACGATCGCCGGTTATCACGACCCGCGGCCAGTAATAATCATTCCAATGCGCCACGATCGAAAAGATCGCAAACGCCAGTAACGCCGGAATTGCGGTTGGCAACATGACACGCCATACAATAGAAAACTCACTCATGCCATCCATACGCGCGGCATCAATAAGATCATCTGGAACCGTCTTGAAAAATTGCCGCATTAAGAAAATACCAAATACCGAAATCGTCCAGGGGATAATCAACGCGGCATAGGTATTGGTTAGCCCCACCTTGGCTAACATCAGGTATAGCGGTAATGCAATTGCATGGACTGGAATCAACAGACAAAAAAGTATCAGACCAAATACAACGTCACGTCCCCAAAATTTCAGCTTTGCGAGCGCGTAGGCGCAAGGTAAGGCGATAATGACCTGAATCAGAAAAATTGAAACTGTGACAAAAACACCATTTAGAAGATAACGTAATAGTGGCGCTTCGCGAAAGGCCGCCTTGTAGTTATAGACAACGGGCAACATCTTGCACTCTGCTACCGGTCTGCCTTCCTTAACACAAAACTGATCGACCATCATTTCCTGGGCACCAAAAAAACCACCCGAGATACTCTGGATTTCTGCCGGTGATTTAAATGAAAAAGAGACCATTAAATAAAACGGCAGAATAACGACTGCGGCACCCGCCAATAAGATTGCATGCTTCCAAAGCTGGTTTCGCCAACTACCATGTTCGATCATGAGTAATGCACTCTTCGGTTAACGAAATAAACCTGAAATAAAGTAATCGCGAGCACAAAAAGAAGAAAAACAACCGTTATCGTCGACCCCATCCCAATCAGGTTTTGTTTTATGCCTTTTTCGTACATCGCGTAAATCATGACATAGGTAGATTTACTGGGGCCGCCTGCCGTAAGCGCTTCAACCGTGTCAAAAACCTGGAAAGAACGAATTGAAGTAATGGTGATAACAAAGACGTGAGTAGGACCTAACATCGGCCAGGTCACCAGCTTAAAACGCTCCCAGGCACTATCGGCACCATCCATCGCGGCTGCTGCATAAAGTTCGCGTGGCACAGCGGTTAACCCAGCCAGATATAGCACCATGTTGAAGCCGAATGCCTGCCAGATACCGATAAAAGCGATACTGCCCAGGGCGTAACGTTTGTCACCAATCCAGAGCGGGAATCCCTCGGTGCAACCGTAACCGTACCAACTGTTAGCTGGATCAAACCCGAGCCAGGCTCCCGTAATGAACTGATACCAACCACTGACTTCGCACCCTCGGGTTAGATAGGAATTGACCACACCAACGATCGGATCAAGTGTGAATTCCCAAACAATCGCCATTGCTAGCAAAGTTGCCATAACGGGTAAAAAGAAAACCGCCTTGTACGCTTCACCGCCAAAGCGAATTGAAGAAATCAACATCGCCGAACCCAGACCTAATACCACTGATACAGGTACTACAATAACTACGTACAGTAGCGACGCGGTAAACATTTTTTTATAGCTGGAATACTTTGCGAGGGACTCGTAATTTTTGAAACCAATCCAGTTAAAATCGGGACTACCGAGGTTGTAATCAGTAAACGAGAGTGTTGCCGCGACTACTATAGGGATGATTAATAGAAGGATCATCAAGACCACTGCCGGAGCCACAAACCAGAATGATGTACTGGAACGTTGCATTATGCGGCGCCCTCATTTTCCCGGGATTCAGACAATTTTAGCCGTTGCCCGTGCTGATCAAAGATAAGTGCTTTATCCGGTAAATGTGCAACATTGACCTCATCTTCTATCGTAATATCATGGGCCTCGGTGGGGTCGACTCTGATGACAATGTTATCGTCAACACCTTGTACCTTTATATGTAAAAACGCCTCAGACCCCAGGTTTTCTTTATAAACAAGTTTTCCATTAAAGGTTTTGCCAGGCGTCTGCGTGTGCAGGTAAAGGTGCTCAGGTCTAAGACCAATCGTAATTAGCCTTGAACCATGATCAACAGGATGGCGCGCGAGAAGAATACCGAGATAGGACAACCTGCCGTTGGCGTCAACTTTTCCCGGAATAGTATTAATTTTTGGACTACCAACAAACTGCGCGACCCGCAAATCCGCAGGATTTTTATAGACTTCATCGGGTTCACCCAACTGCAGAATTTTGCCGTCCATCATCACTGCCATTCGGTCAGACATGGTCAAAGCTTCAGCCTGGTCGTGCGTGACATAAATAAAGGTCGTGCCAAGACTTCGGTGCAGGCCCGACAATTCCGCTCGCATATGAACTCTCAGCGCAGCATCCAGATTCGATAGAGGTTCATCCATTAGAAATCCTGCCGGATCTCGAACCATCGCCCGACCCAGGGCAACGCGTTGACGTTGACCGCCCGAAAGCAGCCCCGGTTTTCGATCGAGCAGAGGTTCAATTTGCAATGTTTCAGAAACGTCTTTGACCGCTGCATTTATGGCAGACTGCTTCGCAGCGTAGCCTGGAGCAAAACGTCCAATTAAAGGCAGACGTTCGGTAAAGGTCATATCGCGTAATTGCAAAGGTGTCGCAAGATTTTCCCGAACGGTCAGATGAGGGTAGAGTGCATACGACTGAAATACCATCGCCAGATCTCGCCGACTGGGGCGAATCTTGTTGACTATTTTAGAGTCAATTTTGATATCACCACTATCTTGTGTTTCGAGACCTGCAATAATTCTGAGTAAAGTTGATTTTCCGCAACCGGATGGTCCGACAAGGGTCAGAAACTCGCCGTCGGCAACATCGAGATCAATACTATTCAGTATCTGAGTTTTACCAAACGCTTTGCTGATTTTCTCAAGCGTAATTTGCGCCACAGACTATCCCTCACTATTGTCTGGATTGATCCAGACTCTTCTTATACTGGCTAAATGCCCTTACTATACTTCGAACTATATAAACTTTTTATTAAATTTGTATGACAAAATTTCAATCCTAGATTTAAAATTATATCGGCCTTTAACTACATCTGAAAATTAGATTATAATTGGGTTTAACATAGGATTTAGTTATGGCATATACTTTAAGGCAACTTTCCTACGCGATCTCTGTTGCGCACCATGGCAGCATTACCGAGGCGGCAAATCTGATCGGAATCTCACAACCAGCGATCAGCACCGCCCTGAAAGATCTGGAAGAAGAATTCGGATTCAGTATTTTCCTGCGCCAACCCGCACGCAAAATAACCCTGACACCCGCTGGACAAAGGTTTATCCAGAATGTGCAGAGGTTAATGGAAAGCGTTGATTTTTTTGATGCAGAATCCCGTGGATTAGGCCACAACCTGTCCGGCGCAATCGAGGTAGGCTGTTTTCTACCGACGGCGCCTTTTATAATGCCCATTATTCTTCGTGCTATGGAAAAGCAGTATCCGGGAATCGATGTGCATATCCATGAAAGTAATCTGGGTGAAATCAACAAGGATCTTAAATCCGGAACGATCGAAGTTGCGCTTACTTATGATATGCACCCGGATCGAAAAATATCGTTCGAAACTCTGATTGAAGCCAAACCATATATATTGCTATCCGGTGAGGATCCCCTGGCAAATAAAAAGGTTATCCACTTAAAAGACCTGAGTGAAAAAGAAATGATTCAGTTTGATCTTCCCATCACCCAGGATTACTTCCAGAATATTGCCTCAATGGGTATCAATTCACCTAAAGTTGGTTATCGAACAAAGTCATACGAGATGCTGCGTAGTCTCGTTGCATCAAGAATGGGATACTCAATCCTGATCATGAATCCCGAATCAGATAGCTCTTATGATGGACGTAAACTTGCGAGCCGACCCATCGCCGATGCCATTCCGCTAGCACGCTATGGATTAGCAACGGCAAAAGACTATGTACCCAGACGAACCATCAAAGCGTTTCTTGACCTATGTCGAATCACGTTGAAGTATGAAGCGGCTGCGGCTAGATATTTTCTTTCATAACCATCCTTACGGCCTGAGCCATTTTCAATACTTTCTCTTCAATCTCATTTTCTGGCGCGCAGGCAAAGCCCAACATTATTCCAGGGTCCATTTTAACCTGATCACAGTACATCGATACCGGAAGACAATCTATTCCCTGCTGCCAGATCGACTCACAAACTGCCTGGTCTCTGACACTATGATTTCTTGCCCAGGCGATGAGATGCATTCCAGCATTCGGTTTATTAATTTGAAAAAGATCCTCACAATATCGGTATAAATTTTCATACAGGCAATCTCTACGGCTGGCATAAAGGGTTCGCATTCTGCGGATGTGAGCATTGTAAGCACCTTCTTCGATAAAGCGTGCCAGCGTTTTCTGTAAAATTACCGAGACGTTTTGTGACATTAAAGTCTGGGCAACTGAAAATGCTTCAACCATGACAGGAGGTGCAATCAAATAACCCAGACGGAGTCCTGGAAATAGTGTTTTAGAAAAACTTCCGACATACAAAATCTGACTTCGATTATCGAGGCATTGCATGGCTGGTTGCGCTCGACCTTCATAAACAAACTCACTGTCATAATCATCTTCAACAAGCCAGCTATTGTGAGTTTTCGCGTACTTAATGATCTGCATACGCCGATCAAGGCTCATAGTAATGCCGAGTGGCTGCTGATGCGACGGCGTTAGAAATATCAACTGAGCATCTGTATGACTGGATTTCGCCAGCTCAATATCCAGACCCTCGGCATCAATCCCTACTGATTTGACATCAGCACCGAATAAACGCATCGCGTCGCGCCCGGCGATATGGCCGGGATCTTCACACCAAACGATATCGCCGGGGTTAAGCAGGGTAAAAGCAATCAAAACGAACGCCTGCTGGGCGCCAGCGGTAATAATAATTTGCTCTGGATCAACTTTAACGCCTCGATGATCCCGAACATGATTGGCAACAGCATTCTTTAGCTCAACGTCACCGCCGGGTGATCCATATCCAAGCGAACAGGTACCAGACTGCCGTAATACTCTGGAATAGGTCGATGCCCAGGCTGACTGTGGAAACTGGTCAAGCGCTGGGACCCCGGGTCGGAAAGCGGTTGTACCACCTAGCCTCGACACTGAGCGGGACCGACTGATGGTTACAGCACGTTCACTTAGAACAGGATTATTCGATTCACCATCGTTGGTCTGCTCAAACGTCAGCACAACCTCAGCGCTCGATATATGCGCTACAAATGTTCCCGCACCGGGCCGGGTCACCAGAAACTTTTCCGAGACTAGTTGCTCGTAGGCATTCTTAACGGTCAGCCGGGAAATACCCAGGTCATTGGCAAGCTGACGCGAGGCTGGTAGTTGCTGCCCGGTTGCTAACTCACCATCAATAATAATCCGTCGAATCGAATCCTCGAGTTGCCGATAAAGTGGTGTTCGTGCACTGACATCCAGCTTTAGAGTTGATAGTAATGCGCCTTTGCTTTGTCTCGCCATAAAGGTATAAATTGGATATAAGTAAAATTAAATAGTGGATATTTATTTAGATCCAATCATATTACAGAATGTCAACACTAACAAATATTCCATTCTCCGAGTGGTTTCTTTGTATCGAAATTCACTTTGTATCGAGGGTATTTTTCAATGACTGACTTTCTCGAATTCCCCAATGGATTACACCTGTTAAAGCGCTGGCAATCGGGTGATTCGGAGGCAAAAGAAATACTGCGCACAATAATGGATGCCGCCATTGCCGGCGAGTATGATGCTAATTTCGCCATCCCGGCTCCCGCAGATACCGTTCATACCACCGCGTCGGTCCATATGATAGGACTCAGTGTACTGCACGAACTTTATGGCATCGAGTCAGCACAATACTACAAAACTGACCCTGATCGATATGCCCGCGCAAATCTGGTGATCAGCCGATTATTGGGTATTAATAAACTCTATATGACCTGGGCTCTTTACGCCTTCTCTTGCGAAGCGGTTGGTCAGAAAATGATGTATCCGGATAAATTTCCGCCCGGATCAGACCCTGATGAAGTGCTCATCAATAAGGAGAACTGGCAATCATTGACTACGCCCAATTTCGACACCGGCATTCCTGAAGTCATCAACAATATCCTACGATCCACCGAACGGTTTACCGGGATGGAACCCTTGCTGCAGATATCAGCGCCTTATAGTTTGGCTGCAGATATTTTCGGCCAGGAGGCGCTGCTCGCCAACGTTGTTAATGACCCTGCTTTTGTCAACGAAATGCTGGATCACCTCGCCGATCAGGTGCTTGGGCCCTGGATTGATGACTTCATTAAAAAGTTCCCCAACGGTTGGGTCGAATTGTCAGATGCGTCGGGTTCGCCGTTCTTTATTGGCCCTGACAATTGCAAAAATATGGCGATAAGGTCAATTCGACATATGGTCAAAGATAAGCCCTGGGCTGACCGAGTTTTCGACTGCAATTATCGCGGTGATTTTGTCACCCAGGCTGTGAAGAAAAATCGTCGTTCGCGCAGAAAAAGTTCAGAAGTCAAGGCGCCAGATGGCGTTAATCTTTTAGAGCTTACTGACCTGAAATACAGTGTATGCCTGGATTTCATCATGCGACTCGAGGCCGATAAAGTACCGATCTCCTTTTATGAAGAGCAAGCGATTGCCCGCAATGTGCCACTCACTACTGGGATCGGTTCCAGTCAAATAGACCGCAACAGTATCGCCAATCTGGAATCTGCCAAAGTTGAAATTCGTCAAACGATTCACGAATTTGTCGAAGCCATAAAAAATGTATGTTTAACAATTGATCAGCCCATTGGTCGCAGACTTCACGAACCATGGCCCAGTCATGTATATTTCGAAGACATTAGCTCGCAGTCGCAATTTGATATAATCGAAATCATTATTCAAACAGTACGAGATTACGGGGCCATTGATTCACCCGACGCTCATAATACTGAATCCCTGCCTGTTTTAAGCTAACAAAGCTTAATCTGATATCTAAGGAATCAGGACCGTCGCCCCGAGAGTGGTACCACTTTCAATAGCTTGATGTGCTTTTACTGCGTCCTTGAGCGCGTATTCATAATTGATGTTCGCGTCGAGGATACCATCACCTATGGCCTTAAATAAATCACTGGCAGTCCATTCAAGATCCGACCGTTTTGCAACATAGTGCATTATAGCGGGTCGCGTTATAAACAGAGAACCACGTCGCCCCAGATCCTGAATGATGTCTATAGGGTCAGGAGGGCCTGAGACATGACCATAGGCGGCACAGACACCCATCGGTCTCAGGGTATCTAGCGAATCCTGTAAAGTGTCTTTTCCGATCGCCTCGTAAACAACAGCCGCACCTACACCGTCCGTGACCTCACGAACCTTATCAACGAAGTTTTCCTTTGATCTCACGACAGGATACTGACATCCCGCATTCGCGGCTGCCTCGGCCTTTTCTTCGGTACTGACTGTACCGACAATAGTGGCACCCAAAGCTTTGGCCCATTGACAGAGAATCAATCCCATACCACCCGCGGCAGCATGGACCAGGATGGTGTCACCGGGTTGCACTTTGTAGGTTCGATGAAGTAGATAGTGGGCCGTCATACCCTTCATTAACAAAGCCGCGACTTGTTTATCTTCCAAACCCTCCGGTAGATGCAGGAGCTTATCTGCTGGATAATTTCTAACCTCAGAATAACTTCCGAGCGGAGGAATACCATAAGCAACCCGATCACCGGTTTTGAATTCGTTGACACCGTCGCCGACACCTTCAACAATACCAACGCCTTCGAATCCAATCACAACTGGACAGGCCGGAACAGGCCAGGGGTGGGAAATGCCGCCTCGGTGGTAGGTATCGGCGAAATTCACTCCTACCGCGGTGTGGCGCAACCTGACCTCACCGTAAATCGGGTTGGGGACATTCCACTCCTCCCAATTCATAACATCCGGAGCTCCGAGCTCATGAATCACTTGTGCTTTCGACATTGTATGGCCTCCTCTGTTAGCCCTGATTAACATCTAAATTAATATTTTTTAACAGGGTCCTCCTGCATTCCATAATTACAATAAATTGTGTTTGAAATTTTTACCCACTATATGTCGATCATTAAAGAAATAAATATTCCAGAAACAGGTGACCTTAAAAGTGACTTCATCCCTGCCGGTAAGCTTTTAACCAGCCCAGAGTTTCAGAAGTGTGGATGGTCGGAAAATACTCCGCACCAACATACCCCGCATAGCCAAGCGTTTCGATTAACTCAAAAGCAGCTTTAAAATCGATACAACCAGGGCCGGGCTGCGTGCGTTTTGGAACATCAGAAAATTGAATATGTCCGGTTTTATTGATTACTGACGGCAGACGATCTAGCAAATCAAATTCCATCATCTGCATATGGTAAAGATCATATTGCATCGATAATTCTATATCCGGCAGGCTGTCGATGAGATCAATCGTCTGTTGCGAACCCGATAGAAAAAATCCGGGTAGATCAACCGTATTGACAGGTTCAGTTACCAGTTGAATACCAAGATCTTTAGTCACCGAATAGGCTTTTCTTAAATTACTACAAAATGTGTCATGACAGTTTTCAAAAGTATGCTCCGGTCCCGGCTTACCGGCCAATACATTCATCGAGCGTGGGCGTAATATCTCGGCATACTCACGTGCCTGAATCAAAGCTGATTCAAATTCTGCCTCTCGCCCCGGTATTGCTGCAAGGCCCTGACCACCCTGCATAAGATCGCCGACCGGAAAATTCATTAAAGCCAACGGTAACTGATGAAGGTCTAATAGGGCTCGAAATAGTTCGGGCTTTTCTTCATAAGGAAACTGGACTTCGATGGCATCAAAACCAGCTTCGGCTGCTTCGCCAATGCGATCCAGCAGCGGATATTCGCGATACAAGGTTGAAATATTAGCTGAAAATTTTAGCATTCAATCTGTTTTAGTCATCTGTGCGAGAACAATAGGTGCATAGATTGTCTATGCTTTATCCAAAGCTTCAAGAAATTTTTCCTTTTCATTCACATGCATAGAAATACTGTTTTCAGCATATGGGAAATTTTTGGCCTTCACTTCATCATTAAACATCTGCATCGCTGCCACGCGTTCTTCAACCATTTGTTTGTGTAAACGGGCCAGATTGCCGAACGCATGGGCATGTTTCGGGGGCTTAGCTTCTTCGCTATCTCCTCCACAAATATCCGAAACAAATGACATGATGACATCGCCAGCCATTCCGGAGCCAAGAGAGAAAGTTACTATTGAAGTTTTTTCGTTGATAGCTTCAAGAACTTCTTCGGCAATACATTCGGCTTCGACGGCAAACACGCCGACATCTTCCATGCGTTTCAGCGTTCGATATATTTCCATCGCCTCATCGGCGGTTCTGCCCCAACCACGTAAACCGCCACACCAGTGACTGAAAGTCGGAATTAAACCAATATGACTTTGAACTGGAATGCCTTCTCTGGATAGCATCTCCATTACCTCGTAAGAACGTAAGGTGTAATACATATCTCCGCCTTTCCGCATCATGTCGAAAGCGTGATCGAGAATTTCATCAGGATTGCCGAATTGTGACCAGGTACTGCCAACACCGATAAAATGGTGTGGCGCAATTTCTCGAAATTCTTCAATTTGGCTAGCCCCAATTACCAATAGGTCGATGTCGGCTTCAAGACATGCACGCAGTTCGACAGCGTCATTTGGATTGCTCATGCTGAGCTTTTCATCAGACCCTTTTAAGGCCTGTAAATCAGCGACTGTGTAGTTACGTACAGACGGGCTGCGGTTAAAATCATAGATTCTTTTCATGTTATTTCCTTACTGAAAAATTCAAATAACTGGCTGGATAAGCTACATTTTACCCATCATTGAGTGAGGTAATCGAATATCGAATTTAGCCCGTAATTCCTGATCGAGTTCATCGGAAAAATGACGCGGGAAATGTTCTCCTAAAATCTTTTTTGTACGCTCGATTGCAACCTGATGGATATTCTTACTACCATCGGTTTTCCATTCCTCAATACTGCGCCGATCGCCGATTTCCGGATAGATAAAGTCGGTCTGCATTCTTCCAAGCGTTTCCGCCTGCCCCAGGAAATGACCCTCCCCATGTGCGACTTCATCGATGGCATTTAGCGCGAGTGTTTGTTCATTGACGTCAATACCCGCCAACGATTTCATGATAACACCCAGCATATCATTGTCGATGACGTAGCTTTCCAGTGCACAACCCATCAAACTGGCCTGCATACCACTAGCCTGGGTAATCAAATTACAACCGGACTGCGCAGCGAGGGTCACAGTCAGGCACTTTTCATAGCCGCTTTGCGCGTCAGGCACTTTGCTGTCAGTTGCACCGGCGATAATTGAATTCGGCAATTTGTAATAGTTCGACATTTGCACACAGGCAGCCGTTGCGATAGCCCCCTCAGCGCTGCCACCACTCATCGCACCGGTCCGTAGATCAGTCAACATCGGACGTGTCCCGAGAATCAACTTTGCTTCGGGGTCCAGCAACCAGGCGAATATCATACCAGCGAGTGATTCAGCGATCGTCTGCGCGATTGATCCCGCTAAAGTAACCGGACTCGAGGCACCCATTTGACCAAAAGTATTGGAGTGTAGCGGGATTCCGAACCGTACTGCTTCAGCACCAATCTCACAAGATTCCGCATCAAAACGCAAGGGGGGTACCGACATGTTGCAATTCATCGACAAAAACGGGCGAGCCAGAAAGGCTTCGCGTGAACCCGCTACCGCATAACACATGTTGGCAATTTCTTCGACATGGGCAGCTTCTGTTGCCGCGGCAAAAACATGTTTGCGAGTACCCACCAAACAGGCATAGGCGGTATTGATATCCATCGAGCGGTTATCAGGCATATCTCGGGCAACCATCGAGCGACTAAAGAAATGAATGTTGTCGAGACTGTCCACAAGGCGGGCCGCATCGTACAGATCACGCAGGGTTGACTCGCGATATTCCTCACTATCCATATCCAGTATCAGCGGCGCCGCGCCACCGGAGCCGGCGTGAACTTTTGCAACAGCTAACTGCATGTCATGATCAGGATGTTGTCCACAAAGGGCATAATTCCGCTGAAAACCCGCTAATGCGCTTTCGATCAACTCAGCTGGGAAATGCAATCGACCATCAGAGTCCAGATTCCCATTTGCTGCGGTAACCTGATCGATCACACTATCAGGCGCCTCAGCCATGCCAACATCCGACAGAATTGATCGAACTGCCCGATCGATCATGGGTAAATCTTCGAGATTCAGTGGTTGGTATCGACCGCCGATAGAACCTTTCATAGACGGGTGCTCGCCACGCGCCTGTACCGGCCCTGCTCCTTGTCGTCGCCGTTTTCTTTTACTTCGTCCTTCTGCTTCACTCATGTTCAGATTCTATTCTGGGTAAAATTAGGAATATCGTGTAATTTATTGTCGCCGTTGTTCCCGCCAGCGCTGTTTTTGGGTTTGCAACGAGGCTTTGCTGCCATCATGCCAACTGCCGAATACTTTATCGAATGGGGTTGGTGTATTACCATAATTTAAATTGAAATATTGGTGGTGTAACTGATGGTACCAGTCACCGGTTTTTAATTTCAACTTGCCCAGATTCAGGTAATCGAAACCGCAATGCGATAATGCAGGATTCAGACCTTGATACAACCCTGTCATTATTATTATTATCGGATGAACCGGTACAAACCACCAGAGTACGAAAGGCGAAAAATAAATAAGATGTTCGAGCGGGTGCATTGAAATCCCACTCCACGGACCGACTTCCACGTTTCGATGATGTAATTCATGAACATGTTTGTAGATCGCCTGGAAATGCAAAATCCGATGAACCGTGTAAAAGTGTGCCGTCGACCATAAAAATAATAGATACAAACTCGCTATGAAATACCAGGAATTATCATTAACTGGTAAATGCCCGCTGGCATAAACCCAGTAGCTGATCGCTTCGAATCCGGTCCAGATGGTCACGCCTGACGCTATGCTCCAGAACATATTATCTGCAACTTGATCATTCCAGAGAAACAGTTTTTTATCGACCTCGGACAAAGGCTTACGGTTAAGCCTATAACTTTCACCCTGAGCACGTCGACAGTGTAGAAACCAGTGCAGCCCACCTGCAAGTAAAAACAGCAGGGCAAAGTTGCGCAACCAGAGTAACCCTAACCAGCCGAGTTCGAAACTTGCCATCGTTTCAAGTGATGGGGTCAGATACGACCAGATTGGAAAGGCAATTAAAAGATAAATCAACCCCCA
>JBLIOG010000061.1:0-17308 GCA_047639625.1 Gammaproteobacteria bacterium | reverse complement strand
AAAACCGGTTTCCGAAAGAAATTCGTAAACAGGTTGGAATTATCGAGCGAATTGTATCGTATGGCAGTGGAGATATTACCGTGATTGGGTTTTATCAAAAACATCGAGTCGCCCTGCTCGACGCTGAAGTCTTGAAGGGCTTTACAGTACTAAGCCACTCATTGAAGCGAATAATAAGGATACCGGCGACCATATTGTCCGTTTAAACGAATATGCCAAAATAATAGCCATTGAATTGGGTTGTGACGAAAGTTTTGTAAAAACCATTCACCGCTCCGCGCAGATGCATGATGTCGGCAAAATACACATCAATCCCTGCATTCTCAAAAAGCCAGGGAAGCTAACCGAAGATGAAATCAAGCAGATGTAAGAGCATCCACTAAATGGCTCCCGAATATTAGGCGATTCCCCCTATCTTGCGATGGCTTCAGAGATTGCCCTTAACGATCATGAAAAGTTTGATCGAAGTGGTTACCCTGGTGGGATTGAAAGGTTAGGAAATCCCACTATCGGCCAGAATCATAAGGATAATTGACATCTATGACGCGCTTCGACAAAAGCGCGTTTATAAACCGGCATTTTCGCATCATAAAAGTGTCGATATTATTGCCCTGGGCGATGGCCGCACCAGACCCGAAGATTTCGATCCTGAAGTTCTATCAGCTTTTCTCAACACAGCAGCCCAACTTGATCAGATCTTAGAACGTTATCAGCTCGAATGATTACTCGAGACGCATATGCGGAAACAAAATGACATCCCGTATACTGGCTGAATCGGTCAGGAACATGACCAGTCGATCAATTCCCAGGCCTTCTCCTGCGGTCGGCGGCAATCCATATTCCAGTGCCCGAATATAGTCCGCATCAAAATGCATTGCTTCATCGTCTCCTGATTCTTTTTCGGCAACCTGATGTCGAAAACGTTCAGCTTGATCTTCTGGATCATTTAACTCAGAGAATCCATTTGCTAGTTCGCGCCCTCCAATGAAAAATTCAAATCGATCTGTTATGAAAGGATTCTCATCATTCCGTCGTGACAAAGGTGATACTTCGGTTGGGTAAGCCGTAATAAAAGTGGGTTGCTTCAATTGATGCTCAACTGTTTTTTCAAAAATTTCAATTTGCACTTTTCCGGCACCCCAGGAATTTTCGACCTTAATACCCAGTGCTATCGCGACTTCCCGGCAGTATTCCAAATCTTCCATCTTTTCTTCAACTATTGTCGGGTTAAATCTTTTTATGGAATCAACAACTGACAATCGTTCAAAGGGTTGTTCAAGATCAAATTGCTCACCCTGATACTCAATTTGCATCGATCCAAGAACTTTTATAGCCAATTTACGCAGCATATCTTCCGTTAGATTCATCAGATCTTTGTAGTCAGCATAGGCCTGGTAAAATTCAAGCATTGTGAATTCAGGATTATGTCGAGTCGATAATCCTTCATTTCGAAAATTTCGATTTATTTCAAAAACTTGCTCGATACCGCCGACAACCAGTCTCTTGAGATAGAGTTCTGGCGCCACGCGTAAATAAAGATCCATGTCCAGCGCATTATGATGGGTCACAAAAGGTCGAGCAGTTGCTCCACCGGGAATAACCTGCATCATTGGCGTTTCAACTTCCATAAAACCTGAATCAGATAAATATTGCCGGATAAAGCTCACTGTCTGGCTTCTAATTGAAAACACCCGTCTGGACTCGGGATTCATCATCAAGTCAAGATAACGTTGGCGATATTTTTGCTCCTGATCCGTTAAACCGTGAAATTTCTCCGGTAAGGGACGAAGAGACTTGGTTAATAACTGTAGCTTTTCGACTTTAATACTGAGTTCACCTGTATTAGTTCGAAATAACGGCCCCTGGACACCGAAAATATCGCCAAGATCACTGTTTTTAAAAGATTCGTAATCGGATTCTCCAATTGCGTCAAGGCGAACAAATATTTGCATTTTCCCGGTCATATCATGCAGATCTGCAAAGCTTACTTTACCTTTGGATCGACGAAGCATCATCCTGCCGGCCAATTCGACATAAATGCCCATTTCGCTAAGTTCTTCTTTCGATTTATCCGAAAATTTGGTTTGGAGATCCTCAGCAAAATCTTTTCGCTTGAATTGATTTGGATAGGGATTTCCCTCCGCTCTTAATTGTGTCAATTTTTCGCGTCGTTGTGCAATGAACCGATTTTCATCGACGATAATATCTTCGTCGGTTTTTTTTTCATGGGTAGAAGTATTAGTCATGATTTCCTGATGGGCCTATTGACCACTTTTTAAACTTGCAACAATAAATTGATCGAGTGCTCCATCGAGCACGGCCTGTGTGTTTCCGGTTTCGACACCTGTTCTTAAATCCTTAATTCTTGACTGATCAAGAACATAAGACCGAATCTGACTTCCCCAGCCAATATCCGATTTCGAATCTTCGACGTTTTGAGCTTTAGCATTCCGAGTTTGAACTTCAAGTTCATAAAGTTTGGCCTTTAGCTGCTTCATTGCAGTCGCTTTATTTTTGTGCTGGGAACGATCATTCTGACATTGAACCACTACATTTGTAGGCAAATGCGTAATACGGACCGCGGATTCAGTTCGGTTAACATGTTGACCGCCTGCTCCACTCGCTCGATAAACATCGATTCTTAAATCCGATGGATCAATTTCGATGTCGATGTCATTATCAATTTCCGGAGATACAAACGCTGCAGCAAATGAAGTGTGTCTGCGACTACCCGAATCGAAAGGAGATTTCCTGACCAGTCGGTGAACGCCTGTCTCTGTCCTTAACCAGCCATAGGCATAGGGGCCTTCAAATCTTACAGTAGCACTTTTGATGCCAGCAACATCACCGTCTGATAACTCTATAATTTCAGTCTTAAATCCTTTTGCTTCACCCCATCTTAAAAACATTCTTAAGAGCATGTTAGCCCAATCTTGGGCTTCTGTACCCCCTGACCCCGACTGTATATCCAGAAAAGCATTAGATTGATCCATTTCTCCGGAAAACATCCTTTTGAATTCCAGATCACTAACCATCGATTCAACAAAGCTCAAATCAGTGATGACCTCTTCAACGGTTGATTCGTCATCTTCTTCTATAGCCAATTGTAATAATTCTTCGGATTCGCTCAGAGCTTGAAAACCTTTATCGAGCCCAAATACGATAGCTTCGAGCATGGCTTTTTCACGACCCAGAGCCTGGGCTTTTTCAGGATTTTCCCATATATCAGGGTTTTCCAGTTCTAATAAAACTTCTTCCAGCTTCTCTTTACGTTCGTCGTAGTCAAAGATACCTCCGTAACAAACCAATTCGATCAGACAGATCTTTAATTTGCACGGATATTAAGTTGGTTTCCACGATAGATGCTCTTGAAAAAAAGGGCATTCTACCCGAACATTTTGAATCTGTAATTGGCTTCTGAGCAATGTTTTGTAGCATTTTAATTATTGCTTATTGAATAAGAATTATTTTAATTTAATGTGCGCAATTTTTTTACGCTGAAAATGGATGTTTTATCACTAAAGCAAAAGATTTTTTGACACTTAGCTAGAGCATTTGGATAGAATTTATGATAAAGTGCCGCGCCGAAAAAGTTGACCAAAAGAGGAAATTTGAGTGACCCAACCCGATGTTGATATTCAGTTAAAAGTCTGGAAAGACCTCGCCATTAGTAAACAAGTCTTAATGGGTGCAGCGACCGAAGCCCTTGGACTCGATTCCGAATGCTCTACAGTTGAGCTTAAAGTCGCATTAAATGCAGCCATTGCCAGAGCAAAAGACGCAGATACCAACATTCTTAATACTCGTGAACAGACTGATCAAGAGCTTTCTGAGATGTCTCAACGGGTAGAAGCTGCAGAAAAAGCCCAGTCTCAGGCCGAAACAAAAGTGGCTGAATCAGAAAAAGGACGGGAAGTCGCCGAACGTCAAATGACGATTGGTAAATCTGAAAATAACGAAGCCATAAAAAAAGCTCGCAATGATGTTGCCGATAAGCAAAGCCAGCTTAAAGCAATTTCTAAAGCATTAGCGGACACTCCTGAAAATGTTGTTAAAAAGCTAAAAACGCTTAAAAAACAAAAGCTGGACGAATCAAAAGCTAAAGCACAGGCAGAAACCCAGGTCCAAAAGTTAAAAAAAGAGAAGTCACAGCTTGAGACTGACATAGAAGGTCAGAAAGCTAAACTTGAAGCGGCAGAAAAATTGGCTAAACTCGTTAAAGATCTCCACGATCAGTGCGCAGATCAATACGAGGCTTTAAAATCAACCAGTGAAGATGCAGATTCTTTGAAAGCTGTTCCGGATCTTGATCAAGATCTGATCGGTTTGTTTGTAGAAGAAGAGAAACCTGAGAAAGGGAAAAAGGGGAAAAAAGGAAAAAAGGATAAGAAATAAGTTGTTTCTTAGTTTTAAATTCAATATTCCAGGCAGGTTGAAACTTTCAAACTGCCGACTTCTCCAGCCTTGATTTTCGTTCTTCCACGATGCCTGCCAGGCAATAAATAGTGACGCCTACTAACACAATAAAACTACCTGCCAGGGTTAGTGGACCAGGTTGCTCACCAACACCTATCCAGACCCAGATAGGCGCAAATATGGACTCCGATAAAGAGAATAATGCGACTTCAGAGGCCAATATATAACGTGTTGCTACGGTATAACACCAGAACCCGATTCCAAACTGCAAACTTCCCATCAACAATGCGATCACCAGGTCATGTTGAGAAATCAAAAAGTCAGTAACAAAAAATACCGAAACAAACGCCATTACCACACCGCTCAAACAAGTTGCGGGTAACATATCGATATTGTTTTTGCTTCGTAAAATAAGTAAGAAGGCGACGAATGATGCGACGACACCTAGCGCTGCTATATTTCCGGCTAATCGTCCACCTAATAATCCATCGGTGAACATTAAACCGATACCACACAGTGATACGAACATCATTCCTAATCCTAACCTTGACGTTTTTTCACCCAGGATAAACCAACCCACAGCCGCTGTCGCAATCGGTGAGGCACCAATAATAAACACCGCATTGGCTACGGTTGTTAAGAGCAAGGCAAAAATATAACAAATCGATCCGAGGCCAAGTACAAGTGCTGCCCATAAACCGGGATAACCGATCGCCTTAAATGCGTTAAAGGTTTGCTTTTTATATTTTAGAAATAGCAGGAGGAACAGGGTTGTCGAAAATGCTATTCCTCGATAGAAAAGAATCTGCCAACCATCAGCTGACTCAATATGGCGAAGTAAAATCCCTGACAGGCTAAGAAATAAACCGCCGATGATAACAATGGATATACCAAATTTATATCGGCGCTCCATTAACGCATCACTGCGAGGTTCGCAATCACGAGGAATTCATTAAAATTCACTAGTCTGGAATCCGTATTATTGCCCGGCCTCTTATTTTACCATCTAGAATATCTTCAGCGGCCTGAGGAAGTGCTTCAAAGTCGAGATCAAAAGCCAAAGACTCAAGTAATTCCAGATCGAGGTTATCAGCGAGTGCCTGCCATGCTGTAATCCTTCGCGCAGTATCCACCATGACTGAATCAATACCGAAAAGCGTCACCCCGCGTAAAATAAAGGGAGCGACCGATGTAGGCAAGTTCATTGATTCTGCGAGACCACAGGCAGCCACAGCGCCACCATATTTAATTTGGCTGATCACATTGGCAAGTGTATTCCCTCCAGCAACATCTATTGCACCACTCCACAGTTCTTTGGATAATGCTCGTGCTTTTTCAGAAAAAGCCGCGCGTTCCATCACTCTACTTGCACCCAGCTTAGTCAGGAATGCCTCTGCACTTGCCTTTCCGGTTACAGCAACTACGTCAAAACCCGCCCGGCTTAATAACGCAACTGCAACACTACCAACGCCTCCGGTAGCACCGGTCACTAATACTTCACCCATTCCCGGTTTTAAGCCGTGCTTCTGCAATGCTAGAACGCATAACATTGCGGTGTAACCTGCAGTACCTATAGCCATAGCTTGTCTGGTCGTTAAGCCTTTTGGAAGTGGAATTAACCACTCTGATTTGACACGTGCAATCTGTGCGTAACCACCTGAATGTACCTCGCCGACGCCAAAGCCGTTTAAAATAACCTTGTCTCCAGCTACGAAATCATCCGCTTCTGATTCAAGAACTGTTCCACTAAAATCAATGCCCGGTGTTAATGGAAATTTTCTGACGACAGGTGATCGGCCCGTTAATGCAAGACCATCTTTATAGTTCAGGGTGGAATACTCCACTCGCACAGTGACGTCCCCTTCCATTAGATCGTCTTGAGTCAATTGTTTAATATCGCAGACCTGATCATCATCTTTCTTGTTGATTTGATAACCGGTAAATTCGTAATTCATGAATGGAGCTCCGTTGGAAGTAATATTCTATTTGTAAGACAAAATTGCATGTTAGAATAAATTTAAGACAATTGCATTCATCTATTAGGTAAATTTATAAAATCTATTGAGTAAATTTATGACTGAACCATTGGCTGAAAAAACCAGCATTTCACATCAAATAGCCATCCAGCTGCGTGAAGCGATTGTTAGTGGAAAATTTAAGACAGGTGAGCGTTTGCCTACTGAAGATGAACTATCACAGCGCTATGGTGTTTCCCGACCTAGTGTGCGCGAAGCCTTAAAACGGCTCGCGGCCCAAAATTTAGTACGCGCGCGTCGAGGACCGACGGGCGGCAATTTTGTCACCCAACCCAGTCACGAAGACCTGGCTCAATCTCTTAGTGGAGCCGCAACACTGCTAGTCGGTCTTGGGGCTTTGGATATCAACGAAATCATTGAAGCCAGGCGTTTGCTTGAAGGTAGTTGTCTGTCTTTGGCCACGGAAAATAGAACCGATGAAAATATTGAGAAACTACGACTCGCTCTAAACAGGCAGTCCGCTCCTACTATAAGTGACGAAGCTTTTTGCCAGACGGATGTCAGTTTTCATCGCGCTCTGGTTGATTCAACCAACAATGGCATGCTTCGATTTGTAATGTACAGCGTCATTGAAGCATTAATACCTGTGACCAATATGGTGATAGCCATTGTCAGGCAACGTGACGATATTATTACTTTCCATGAACGTATGCTTTCGCAATTAATCGACCGGGACTCTATTAAACTAATAAAGACACTCAATGAACTTCTTGACTATTTACTCGAGAAATTTGAGCAGGCCAGTAACCTGAGACAGTAATTTGATTAGTTTAACTAAAAGTTAAAGTTCGAGAACATCCCGCATCCCAAACAACCCTCTTTCCTGAAGTGCAATCCATTTGCTGGCTCGAATTGCACCATTTGCGAAGGTCATTCGATCTGATGCCTTATGGGTTATTTCTAGGCGTTCGCCGTCAGCCGCAAAAAGAACGGTGTGCTCGCCAACAATATCTCCTGCTCGGATCGTCTCAAAGCCAATCGTTTTACGATCCCGGGCACCCGTTTGGCCCTGTCTTCCATAAACTGCACAGTGATTTAGATCACGTCCTAATGCCTCGGCAATTACCTGGCCCATTTTCATGGCGGTCCCTGAAGGAGCATCTACTTTATGCCGATGATGAGCCTCAATAATTTCGATATCGACACTGTCCCCTAACGCTTTTGCAGCCGTTCTCAATAAATCAAGGCAGAGATTGACACCGATACTCATATTGGGGGCATACATGATTGCGATCGATTCTGAAGCTTTAGCCATTGTAGCTTCGAGGGCAGCATCGCAACCAGTGGTTCCAATAACTATTTTTTTATTGTGGTCGACACAAAACTTTACATTTTGAGCGGTAACCGTTGGATGAGTGAAATCAATGAGTACATCAAATTTACTGGCATCCAAATTATCACTCAGGATGACATTTTGAGCAGAGATACCTACAATCAAACCGATATCCTGGCCCAAAAGTGGATTGCCTTCTTTTTCGACGGCTTGAGCCAGGTCGACATCATCATCCTGGCTACAACTAATTACCAGGTTCCTTCCCATTCGGCCCACGGCACCCGTAATTGCAATTCTTGTCATACTGGTAACCTAGGATTTAAGATCATCGAAAAACTGTTTAACACCATCTAACCATGAAGTCTGATTAGGGCTATGCTTGCTATGCCCCTTCCCCATAGATTTCCCGAAAGACTCAAGTAATTCACGTTGCTCAGAATTTAACTTTACAGGTGTTTCTACGACTACTCGACAGAGTAAATCACCGACAGGGCCGCCTCTTACAGGTTTAACGCCTTTGCCTCGCATTCTGAACGATTTATGGGTTTGGGTTCCAGCGGGAACTTTAAGGTTCAATTTACCATTTAAGCTGGGTACTTCGAGTTCACCACCCAGTGCTGCGGTTACTATACTGATGGGTACTTCACAAAATAAGTCAGCATTATCTCGTTTGAATATTTGATGAGGCTTAACATGAATCTGGACAAATAAGTCTCCGGATGGTGCACTGGCCTCACCCGCTTCACCTTCCCCATTTAGTCGAATTCGGTCACCATTATCAACGCCAGCAGGAACTTCAACCGAAAGTGATTTGTGTTCACGTACTTTTCCTGCACCCTGACATCCATCGCAAGGGTCAGCAATAATAGTTCCTGATCCACGACAATTCGGACAGGTTTGTTGAACTGAAAAGAAACCTTGTTGCATCCGCACCTGTCCATGACCCGCGCAAGTACTGCAGGATTCAGGAGAAGTACCCGGTTTAGCACCCGACCCGGAACAAGTTGTGCAATGTTTTAATGTTGGAACGCGAATTTTAACCGTTGTTCCAGCAACAGCATCCTCGAGGTTTAGCTCAAGATTGTATTGGAGATCAGATCCTTTTCTAACTCGGCTTCTCCCTCCGCCGCCACCACCAAATATATCGCCAAATATATCGCTAAAAGCATCGCCAAAACCCCCACCACCACCAATTCCACCTGATTGATTAAGGCCTTCATGACCAAATTGATCGTAGGCAGCCCGTTTGTTGGAATCTGACAAAACGTCGTAGGCTTCTTTGGCCTCTTTAAACAAACGTTCGGTTTCTTCGTCATCCGGATTTCGGTCAGGATGATACTTCATCGCCAATCGCCGAAATGCCTTTTTTATCTCGGCATTATCAGCAGACCTGGCGACCCCCAAAACTTCGTAATAGTCTCGCTGTGACATAAATTAAACAGCCCTAAATAACAAAAACCTGACTCTTCGTAAAGAATGAGCCAGGTCTCTGGATTGTTTCCAATCTATTTTTTATCGTCTTTAACTTCTTCAAATTCAGCGTCAACGACATCGTCATCTTTGGCGGAACTTTGAGATGATTGCGCATTCGCATCTACAGGTTCCGGCCCACCTTCCGCATTAGCAGCATAGGCCTTTTCAGCCAACTTGCTAGAGGCTTCGGCAAGAGTCTTCGTTTTCTGCTCAATATCAGCCTTATCTTTACCTTCAAGCGCTTTTTTCACGTCTTCAATAGCTGATTCGATAGATGCCTTATCCTCGGCTTCTACCTGTTCACCCAAATCAGTTAACGATTTTTCGGTAGCATGAACCATCGCATCAGCCTGGTTTCTGGATTCAACCATTTCACGATGCTGACGATCTTCATCAGCATGCGCTTCAGCATCTTTAACCATTGCATCAATTTCATCATCAGATAAGCCTGAAGAGGCTTTAATGACTATCTTCTGTTCCTTATTGGTTGCTTTGTCTTTTGCCGATACATTCAAAATACCGTTGGCATCAATATCAAAAGTTACTTCGACTTGCGGAACACCCCGTTGTGCAGGTGGAATTTCTGACAGATCGAACCGACCTAATGACTTATTAGCCGTTGCAACTTCACGTTCGCCCTGTAATACATGAACAGTGACTGCTGTTTGATTATCTTCGGCTGTTGAAAAAGTCTGCGCGGCCTTAGTCGGTATCGTCGTATTTTTGTCGATCAGCTTAGTCATAACACCGCCAAGTGTCTCAATACCAAGGGACAATGGCGTTACGTCCAGCAGCAAGACATTTTTAACATCACCACCTAACACACCAGCCTGGATCGCCGCGCCGCTGGCAACAGACTCATCAGGATTGACGTCGCGTCGAGCTTCTTTTCCAAAGAAGTTGTTAACAACTTCCTGGACTTTCGGCATACGCGTTTGACCGCCCACTAGAATAACGTCGTCAATGTCTGAAACCGAAAGATTGGCGTCGGCCAGTGCGACCTTCAAAGGGTCAATCGTTCGTGCGATTAATTCATCGACCAGAGATTCGAGTTTGGCACGGGTAATTTTTAGATTGAGATGTTTTGGGCCACTCGCATCGGCTGTAATGTAGGGCAAGTTAACGTCGGTCTGCTGACTCGATGATAATTCAATCTTAGCTTTCTCTGCAGCTTCTTTCAGGCGTTGCATCGCTAACGGATCGCCACGAAGGTCCATGCCCTGCTCTTTCTTAAAGGTATCAGCAAGATAATTAATCATGCGCATATCGAAATCTTCCCCACCGAGGAAGGTATCGCCATTAGTAGACAGTACTTCGAATTGATGCTCACCATCAATTTCGGCTACTTCAATAATAGAAATATCGAAAGTACCGCCACCAAGATCATAAACAGCAATCTTTTTATCACCGGTAGCTTTATCCATACCATAAGCCAAAGCGGCCGCTGTCGGTTCATTGATAATTCTTTTAACTTCTAGGCCAGCAATTTTCCCGGCATCTTTTGTGGCTTGACGCTGTGAGTCATTGAAGTAAGCAGGGACTGTGATGACTGCTTCCGTGACTTCTTCACCAAGATAGTCTTCAGCCGTTTTTTTCATTTTTTGTAAAACACGAGCAGAAATCTCAGGAGGCGCCATTTGCTCGCCATTAACTTCAACCCAGGCGTCGCCGTTATCAGCTTTTACAATTTTGTACGGAACAAGGTCGATATCTTTCTGAACAGCTTTTTCTTCAAAACGCCGGCCGATCAATCGCTTGACCGCATACAAAGTATTTGACGGATTTGTAACTGCCTGACGCTTGGCTGATTGTCCAACCAGTACTTCGCCATCAGCAGTAAATGCAACTATTGAAGGAGTCGTTCGATCACCTTCTGAATTCTCTATAACCTTGGGCTTATCACCTTCCATGACAGCCACACAGGAATTGGTGGTCCCGAGGTCAATGCCTATAATTCTACCCATTATTTACTCCAAATTCTTGATTGTTTAAAACTACACTAAATGTAGGGACTAATGTTTTTGTTTCAAGCGGTATATAGCTGAAAACACTAATTTTTAATCTAACTGACGCATTATTTTGCAACAACAACCATTGCAGGCCGGACTAGTCGATCATTTATCAGAAACCCTTTCTGCATCACACTAATGACATGGTTTGATGTAACGGTTTCATCTTCGACCATACTGATCGCCTGGTGACGATCGGGATCAAACTTTTCTCCGGCAGGATCTATTTGCCTGATGCCGTGCTTTTCTAGAGTTTGAACCAGCAAATCCAATGTCATTCGGTTTCCTTCCTGAATACTTTCCAGAGTAGCGCTTTCTGATTCAGCGGCAATCTGGCCCATTTCCATGCTATCGACAACCGGTAAAAGTGCCTCGGAAAAAGATTTTACCGCATACTTGTGAGCATTTTCGACGTCACGTTGCGCACGCTTTCGATAATTATCCATTTCAGCCTGAAGTCGAACATTTTGATCCCAATATTCCTTAATGGTCGTTTGGGCTTTTTCAAGATCAATAAGGTTTGACAAACCATCTTCAGAATTTTCATCAATATCTACACTACCACTATCCATTTCCTGGCCAGCTTCGCTATGCTTAATAGTTGAACACTCTTCTTCAGAAAGGGTTTCAACTTGATCTTCTGGATTCTGCTCCAGGTTTTCTTCAACAGAATTCTTTTCAGAGGACATATTTGATCTACTCCGTAATATCTACAAAAATAAAAGTCAATCTAGACCTGTCAGCTGTCACTAAAAATTCAGTCCGACAGAAAGTGCACTAAGGTAATGATTATTTCGCGCTATTCAAGGCAGAAGACAATAATTTTGCAGTAATATCGACAACTGGAATAACTTTTTCATAAGCAATCCGGGTAGGACCAATAACACCGAGGACACCAACGACTTGACCGTTCACCTGGTACGGAGCTCCGATCACCGAATAATCGGTGAATACAGAATAACCAGATTCACTGCCAATAAAAATCTCAACGCCGTTTGCTGATGTACAATTGTCTAATAATTTTAACAGATCCGTCTTTTCATTAAATACTTTAAATAAATCTCGTAACTTATTGATATCAGACAACTCTTCAAACTCAAAAAGATTGGATTGTCCGCTTGTAATTAGCTCTTCATGAGCACTATTCTTACAAACCTCATCCATCGCGTCGAGAACTGGCTTAAGTATAGAATCGACGCTAGTTTTTAATTCGGATAATTCCCGTTTCAAATTATCCCGGGCGGCACTGAAATTTCTACCGATTAGATAATGACTCAGAGTTGCGGTTACTTCCCTCAATTCCTGGTCGCTATAATCCCTATCTACCTGAACCACCTTGTTGTGAACTTCATCCTGATTGATAACCAAAATTACAAGAATACGTTTTTCTGATAACTTCATGAATTCGAGATGACGAATTTCAGTTTCGGCGACATGACTATGACTGACTATGCCAGTTAAACGGGTAACAGACGACAAAATATCCGTGGCGGTTTGAATTAATCCACTGGAGGTTTGATTATTGGTGAACTGATTACTAATCGTTTGTTGCGCAATATTTTCAAGCTCATTAACCTCAAGCATTTTATCGACAAAAAACCGATACCCAGCCTCGGTGGGGACTCTACCGGCCGAAGTATGTGGCGAATTAACCAGACCAAGACTTTCTAGACGAGCCATGATAGTTCTAATAGTAGCAGAGCTAACATCCAGACCCGACAATTCTGCCAGATTTTTCGAACCAACTGGCTGCCCGTCAAGCGTATAGGAACTGATCAAATGCTTTAGCAAAATCTGCGAGCGCTCATCAAGTTCGTATGTTTCAGTCATCAGGTTTGTTATATTGCAATGCTAGTGAGTTATCGAACAGAATTGTATCGACAATTTTAGTGCAGTAAAGATAAAGATACCGGCAAACACTGGCTAAATTATAGAGTTTCCACCATTAATAATGACTGGAAACGCATAATATCAATCAGAGCGAGAAAATTCCTACATGGCGTTTCTAAAAAATTATTCGGGTAACAGCGTTTAACTATGGACGACGGTACTCAATTCAAGAATATTGGACTGATTGTCAGAACTGACATGCAATCACATATTGACTCAATTCACCGCGTCATTAATATCCTCAAAAATCATGGTCGAGTCATGCTTCATTGTCTTGACTTTGGCGCTGATACATCAGGTTTGCCCATCGTTTCAATGGAAGAACTCGTCGACGAATCTGACCTCGTTATTTCGTTGGGTGGTGATGGTACTTTATTATCTGCCGCTCGATCACTGGCAGGTAAGTCGACCCCTTTGTTAGGTATAAACCTGGGTCGATTGGGCTTTCTCGCTGACGTCCCCATTAGTGATGTCGAATCGTACCTCGCAGAAATCATTCAGGGACATTATTCAAAAGAAAAAAGGTTTTTTGTCACTGCAGAAGTTGAAAACATAAATGGCCAGACTCAGCAAAATATAGCTCTAAATGACATCATTCTGCATAGTCATAAAGCTTTGAGAATGATCGAATATGAAGTTTTTTGTAACGGAGACCTAATCTATAAGCAGCGTTCAGACGGAGTAATCGTAGCCACACCTACCGGTTCGACGGCTTATGCATTATCGGGAGGTGGACCAATTATGCATCCGGCGCTTGACACTTTGGCACTAGTCCCGATCTGTCCACATACCTTATCGAATCGTCCGATTGTACTACCTGCAGACCAGATTATAGATTTACGAATTGGACAGGACGACATGCAAGCGAAACTTGCCTTTGATGGACAGGATGTCTTAATTGTTGAAAGAATTAATAAAATTAGAATTTCGCGGTCACCAAAAATGCTGACTTTATTGCATCCCAAAGACTATGATTATTTTAAAATATTACGCGGCAAACTCAATTGGAGCGCGCAATATAAATGATTGAAGCGATTAATATACAAAACTTCGCCATCATTGACCGGATGCAACTGGAACTTGATTCCGGACTAACCGCATTAACGGGCGAAACAGGCGCCGGGAAATCAATTCTACTGGATGCAATAAACCTCGTTGCCGGTGATCGTGCTGATAGTCATCAAGTCAAAACTGGGACTGAAAAAGCGGATATTTCCGTTAGTTTCAATGTGGTTAGCAATCCGATTGTAAAGGACTGGCTTCGAGACAACGACATGACCAGCGATGATGAATGTATCATCCGACGGACCGTCACGTCACAAGGACGCAGTCGGGGATTTATTAATGGTCACAACGCGACCCTGGCACAATTGAAAGCATTGAGCGAAAGTTTACTCGATATTCATGGTCAGCATGCCCATCAATCGCTACAAAAGTCCGGAATACAACGTCAACAATTGGACGCCTACCTGGGTGATTCAGGCCTACTAAAAAATGTTGACTGTCGATACAAAGAGTTAAAAGGGCTTCAAAAAGAATATGCTGATATCAATAAAAACGCACTTTCCCGACAACATCGAATTGACTTGCTAACGCTTTATTGCAGCGAACTTAATGAATTAAATTTACAACAAAATGAATATCCACTATTAATCAATAACTATAACCGCCTGGCCCATTCTGGCGAACTTATCAGTCTGGGAAACAGTTTGTTAACTAAATTATCAGACCATGAAGAATTTTCGGTCCAGCAACAGCTGAGTTTATGTGTACAACTTATTGGCGAGCAAACCGGTATAGATTCATCATTACAATCGACCAGTGATTTGTTGAATCAGTCCCTGATCCAGATCGAAGAGGTTATTAGTGATCTGCGCCGACATGGCGATAGTATTGAATTAGATACGGAGAAACTCGACGGCCTTAATCAACGGATAGCTTCGTGCCAGTCGCTCGCGAGGAAACATCGGGTGGACAGTGAGGAATTACCTTCCTTAACCACTAAATTCAACGAAGAATTCGAAAATCTGCAATCTGCACATGTGAATCAGGACAAATTAATTGAAGCTATCTGCGCAGCTGAAAAGGAATATTTCAAGGCGGCTAGCCAATTGTCCAAACGTCGATTAAAGACAGCGGCTCAGCTCTCTAAAAAAATAACCAGTGCCATGCAGCAGCTAGGGATGGAAGGCGGACACTTCGAAATTGAAGTCAGCTTTTCAGAATCATTGGAAAAAGCACGTCCACATGGCCTTGATTCGATTAGTTATCTGGTGAGTGCCAATGCGGGTATACCGGTCAAACCTCTCACACGGGTAGCATCCGGAGGCGAATTGTCACGAATTAGTCTGGCTATTCAAGTCATTATGAGTGAAGCATCTACTCTGCCAACTTTAATCTTCGATGAGGTTGATAGCGGCGTGGGTGGTGGCACCGCAGAAAGAGTTGGCAGTAAACTCAGACTACTGGGCCAAAATCGGCAGGTACTTTGTGTGACGCATTTAGCACAGGTTGCATCCCAGGCTCACAATCATATCAGAGTTAGCAAACAGACAGAAAATGATAATACTCGAACCCTGGTAGAACCACTCAACGACCAACAGAGGCTCGACGAAACGGCAAGAATGTTAGGAGGTATAATAATTACAGAACAAACTCGGGCTCACGCGAGTGAAATGATCGGTAAATTTGGAACCTGACCAAACTAATTCAGCCGAGCTTTTCGTTGTCGGTATCTCGAAAGTGACCATATAAAATCATAGTATGTTCAGAGATTACAAAATCATGCTTTTTGGCGATCTCTTTTTGACGCTGCTCTATAACTTCATCATAAAACTCGACAACTTTCCCCGTTGAAATATCAACCAGATGATCATGATGCTCACCATCATTTAGCTCAAAAACTGCATGCCCACCTTCAAAATGATGCCGGGTAATCAGGTCGGCTGATTCAAACTGGGTCAACACTCGGTATACCGTTGCGAGTGCTATCTCCTCCCCGGAATCGAGTAATAATCGATAAATATCTTCAGCTTTGAGATGTCGGTCATCACTTTCTTCAAAAATTTTCAGAATTTTCATACGAGGCAAAGTGACCTTCAAGCCGGCATTTTTAATATCCGAAGTTTCCATTTGTTTTACTCACTGTGATTGCGGCCTGCGCCTGCGGTCAGTATCATGCTCCCTGACCCAAGTTGTCTTTAGACCGATGAATACAAAAGCTTATTATTATATTTTTCTGCTAGTCATTATTGTAACACTGCAAAGCTGTGTCTATCGAATGGATATAGCTCAGGGGAATCAAATTGAGGTAAAAGATCTGGCCAAAGTTGAACCCGGCATGAGTAAAAAACAGGTCATCTTTTTGATCGGGAAACCGGCGATCGAAGATCTTTATCATGCCAATCAGTGGGACTATATTTATTATCTGAAACCAGGCGGTAAAAAAATAACGTCTATTAAGAAAATGCGATTATTTTTCGAGGGTGATCGCTTAACTGAAATTAGGGGCGATTTTGCTATTAACGACAGTTAATTTAATTTGGCGTTAAATTTAGATTTACTTTCCACCACCCTTCCCCATTTTCAACCCCATTTCGGCTCGTTGTCTTCGGACTTCTTTTGGATCGGCAATTAAGGGGCGATAAATTTCTATACGATCGCCTTGTTCAAGCTGATATTCGTTAGTAATAGCTTTACCAAATATACCAAAATGACAATCGTCAGCATGAATATCATCAAAGTGCTGGTCGATGGTAGAAATCTTAATAGCTTCTAACGGAGTTGTTCCTGGCTCGATTTCAATTGCCAGGATTAATTGCCTGTCTGGCATTGCATAGGCAACTTCGATCGGAATTTTAATGCTCATGAAATTATTTCTTCGGCGCGTTTACAAAAAGATCCAACCATCGTATTTGCAATCTGCGAAAATACAGGTGTTACCAGACGAGATGCTACAACCGAATTAAATTCAAAATCCAGATGTAATTCAATTCTACTAGCGCTCGCTTCCAGTCCGGTAAAATACCAGCTTCCTGTTAATCGTTGAAAGGGTCCGTCAACCAATAACATATCAATTTGGCAACCTTCAATGAGAATATTTTTAGTTGTGAACCATTGTTTTAATGGACCTTTATTGATGTGAACAGATGCCTCCATACTATTTTTATCTTCGTATAAAACTCGAGTTTCGCGACACCAGGGCAAAAATT
>JBLIOG010000060.1:0-17311 GCA_047639625.1 Gammaproteobacteria bacterium | reverse complement strand
GAAGCGGGCTCATCCGCACGTTCTACTGCTAGATTGTTGTCAAGTTTAAAGCAATTCTATAAATATCAGATTGCAGTTGGCGGACGTAGTGATAATCCAACATCGTTAATCAGTGCTCCAAAAATTCGACCCGGAATGCCGAGTTCAGTCAGTGAGCAGGACGTTTCCAGATTACTATTGGCACCTGATGTGAGTCAGCGATACGGACTAAGAGACCGCTGTATGCTTGAACTAATGTATAGCTCTGGATTAAGGGTCAGCGAGCTGGTTTCGCTACAAATGAATCAGGTTAATATTAGTCGTGGGTTGGTCCGTCTAATAGGCAAAGGAAATAAAGAACGGGTTGTGCCGATAGGGGAGGAAGCTTTGCATTGGCTTGAACAATATATCAATGAGGGACGACTGGAACTCATTAAATTGCAAAAACCGAGTGATTCGCTTTTTTTATCTAGCAGGGGAGGGCAGATTACTCGGCAGGCTTTTTGGCAGAATATTAAAAAACATCTTTTGACTTCCGGTGTTAAGACATCATATTCACCGCATTCCTTGCGACATGCCTTTGCT
Organism: Gammaproteobacteria bacterium; assembly: GCA_047639625.1. Classification (GTDB taxonomy): domain Bacteria; phylum Pseudomonadota; class Gammaproteobacteria. The sequence goes on along the minus strand of JBLIOG010000060.1, from coordinate 16,747 downwards.
ACTCACCTTCTCAATCACGGCGCCGATTTGCGGACCGTACAAATGTTGCTGGGACATAGCAGCTTATCAACTACCCAAATTTATACGCATGTCGCTCAGGCTCGTCTGCAAGCGTTACACGCGATCCATCATCCGAGGGGGTGATGTTTGAATGTCGATTATTTGATTTAGAAATGAAAAGGGTCTGGTGTTTAATTTAAGAAAACACCAGATCCTTCAAATAACGGATATTGCCGAGAAAAATAATTAAACTCTAATGAAGCAGTGTAAATAGCTTCCTACGATATTTCTGTACCAGTGGATTTTCTGCACCGAGTAGATCAAAAATTGATAAAAGGCCGGTTCGGCCTGCATCATCTTCGAATCCACTGTCAATGCGCATGATTTGTAAAAGGCATTCCATAGCTGCCTCAAAATCGCTCCTAGCCGAAAGATGATGACTCTTCTGCAGCAGCGCTTCGAGATCATTCGGATTTTCCAGCAACCGATTTTCAATATCTTCCAATGGCGGTAATCCAGCTAGTTTTTCAGTGAGTTCGATTTCGGCTCTTAACTTTACGGCACCATCATGATTTTTTGACTCTTCATCGAGTGTATCGAGCAGCGCCAACGCGCTTTCTTTGTCTCCCTGGGCGTAAACTGCCTGTGCGATGGTGATTTTTAAATCAACATTAGCCGGATCTTTTGCCAAAGCCTGATTCATCAGATCAAGTGCCTGATCGGTTTCGCCCTGTTGATGAGCTAAAAACGCTGCATTCATTAATTCGGAAGATTCAGAGACAATGTGTTTGTCGATGAATGCGCGGATTTCCGGTTCGGGTAAGACGCCCATTCGTTCATCTACCATTTGACCATTAACAAAGAGTTTCATAGTTGGCAGACTTTTTATTCCAAAGTGAGCTGCAAGTTCCTGTTGTTCGTCCGAATTAACTTTGGCGAGAATAAATTTGCCTGCGTATTCGTCCGCTAATTTGGCAAGCATTGGCATCAGTGTCTGGCAGGGCTGACACCAGTCGGCCCAGAAATCTACCAGTACGGGTTGATTTAGTGAACTTTCGAGTACCAGAGACTGGAAATTCTGGGCTGTAACATTGTGAATATAGGGGGACTCGCTCATAATATACGACCTGAAAAATGATGAGCATTATATCAGGATGAAGCGGTTCAATTTCAAGTCAATCTCCATCCTTCTCCAATGATGCAGATCAACCATTCAAGGAATTCATCTATTGAAAAATCAGTACGACGCCGCTTCGATTGAGGTTTTAACGGGCCTCGAGCCAGTAAGAAAGCGACCGGGGATGTATACCGATACGACCAGGCCGAATCATTTGGCGCAGGAAGTTATTGATAACAGCGTCGATGAAGCAATGGCCGGTCACGCCAATCAGATCGGGGTTATTTTACATGCCGATCAATCACTGACTGTGATTGATAATGGTCGTGGTATGCCTGTCGATATTCATCCACAGCAAAAAATGCCTGGCGTCGAAGTTATCTTGACCAAATTGCATGCGGGTGGGAAATTTTCTAATAAAAATTACCAATTTTCTGGTGGTTTACATGGCGTTGGTGTCTCGGTTGTTAATGCGCTTTCAAAGCACCTCGATGTCCGAGTTCGCAGAGACGGTAAGGAATATTCAATATCATTCAAGCATGGCGAGAAAACCGCAAAATTAAAAGAAACAGGCACGGTGGGTAAAAAGAATTCGGGTACGACGATCCGTTTCTGGCCAGAGCCTTCATATTTTGATAGCGCGACTTTTTCTGTGACCCGCTTAAAGCACATTTTACGTGCTAAAGCTGTGTTGTGTCCGGGCTTGCGGGTGAAATTTTATATCGAAAAAACCAAAGAATCGGATGAATGGTATTTTGAAGATGGTTTGACAGATTATTTGTTAGATGCGTTGTCCGGGTTCGAATTACTACCCGAAAAACCTTTTGTCACGTCCATGCAAGGTGAGCATGAAGCCGTTGACTGGGCGTTGCTATGGTTACCAGAAGGGGGTGATTGCGTAACGGAAAGCTACGTCAATCTTGTACCTACTGCACAAGGCGGTACCCACGTTAACGGATTGCGTACCGGTATTACAGATGCAATTCGGGAGTTCTGCGAGTTCCGTAGTTTGCTGCCGCGAGGGGTAAAAATTGCTCCGGATGATGTCTGGGAAAAAGTGAGTTTTGTACTGTCTATCAAGATGGAAGATCCACAATTTTCAGGACAAACCAAAGAGCGATTGTCTTCGAGAGAAACCGCTGCTTTTGTGTCTGGAATTGCAAAAGACTCTTTTAGTCTCTGGCTTAATCAGCACGCGGATGTTGGTGATCAGCTTGCTCAAATTGCCATTTCAAATGCCCAGAGTCGTTTAAAGTCGTCAAAAAAAGTTGTTCGTAAAAAGGTAACGTCGGGTCCAGCCTTACCGGGTAAGTTAGCAGACTGTTCGAGTCAGGATGTCAGTCGTACTGAAATTTTCCTGGTCGAAGGAGACTCGGCCGGTGGGTCAGCAAAACAGGCTCGTGACCGTGCCTTTCAGGCAATTATGCCGTTACGTGGAAAAATTCTGAATACCTGGGAGGTCCCGGTCGATCAGGTTCTGGCATCGCAGGAGGTACACGATATTTCCGTTGCAATTGGTATCGACCCTGGCTCCGATGACTTAACAAACTTACGTTATGGGAAAGTCTGTATTCTGGCCGATGCTGATTCTGATGGAGCGCATATTGCAACTTTGTTATGTGCTTTATTTCTGCGACATTTTCAGCCACTGGTTGAGAAAGGGCATGTGTATGTTGCTAAACCACCACTGTATCGAATTGATATCGGCAAAGATAAATATTATGCACTTGATGAAGCTGAGCGTGATGGCATTATTGATCGGCTGCATGCGGAAAAAAGAAAGGGTAATATTTCGGTTACTCGATTTAAAGGACTGGGCGAAATGAACCCGCTACAGTTACGGGAATCGTCGATCGCACCCGATACTCGACGACTCGCGCAATTGACTATAGAGCCGGGCGATAACACATTTGAAATTATGAGTATGATGCTATCCAAGAAAAGGGCTGGTGACCGGAAAGAATGGTTGCAAACCAAAGGCGATCTGGCGGAAATATAAATGGCTGAAAATTTCGAACTCGATTACGAAGGCGTCGAAAAACAGCCTTTACAGGATTTCACCGAGAAGGCATATCTCGATTATTCGATGTATGTCATTCTCGATCGTGCACTACCGCATATTGGGGATGGACTGAAGCCGGTACAACGACGCATTATTTATGCGATGTCCGAATTAGGATTATCGGCGTCTTCAAAACATAAAAAATCGGCCCGTACGGTCGGTGATGTACTCGGCAAATACCATCCTCATGGTGACTCAGCCTGTTACGAAGCCATGGTATTAATGGCACAACCTTTCTCTTACCGCTATCCATTGATTGATGGGCAGGGTAATTTCGGGGCGCCGGATGATCCCAAGTCTTTTGCTGCCATGCGATACACCGAATCGCGGCTTTCTCCAATCGCAAAATTGCTATTACAGGAGCTCGGGTTGGGAACTACCAACTGGGTTGCTAATTTTGATGGAACCATGCGGGAACCATCATTATTACCCGCCCGGTTGCCCCATATATTATTAAACGGTACCACAGGTATAGCGGTCGGTATGGCAACCGATTTACCACCGCATAACCTGCGTGAAATAGCCCGGGCCTGTATCAGGCTTCTAGATAAGCCCAAAACGACTCTTGATGAATTGTTACTTGATATTCAAGGTCCTGACTATCCGACCGAAGCTGAAATCATTTCAAGTGCAGAGGATATACGAGGGCTCTATGAAACCGGGCATGGTTCAGTTCGGATGCGGGCCCTTTACGAACGCGAAGATGGTGACATCATTATTACTGCGTTGCCCCATCAAGTGTCGGGTGCTCGGATTCTTGAACAGATAGCACATCAGATGTTGGCAAAAAAACTACCAATGGTTGATGATTTACGCGATGAATCAGATCACGAAAATCCGACCCGCCTTGTCATCGTGCCACGTTCGAATAGAGTTGACGTCGAAGCCATGATGGGGCACTTGTTTGCGACTACCGATCTGGAACGTACCTACCGCGTAAACATGAATATGATCGGTACGAATGGTCGTCCTCAGGTCAAAAATCTCAAACAAATTTTACAGGAATGGATCACTTTTCGAATCGCCACAGTCAGAAGACGGTTGGAATGGAGGCTCGAGAAGGTCGATAATCGGCTCCATATTCTTGAAGGTTTGCTGATTGCCTTTTTAAATCTTGATGAGGTTATTCGTATTGTTCGTTATGAGGATAATCCGAAAGCTGAGTTAATCAAAACTTTCAAAATTTCCGAAATTCAGGCAGAAGCCATTCTTGAAACCAAGCTTCGTCATCTAGCTAAACTTGAAGAAATGAAAATTCGAGCGGAGCAAGACAAATTGATGACAGAAAAAGCGCGAATCGAAAAACTTTTAGGGTCGGAGCGTCGATTAAAAAGCCTGATCAAGAAAGAGATAGAAGAAGATGCCGAAACTTACGGTGATGCTCGACGATCACCTATCGTGATTCGGGATGCTGCAAAGGCTTTGGATGAGACTGATCTCATGCCATCTGAAGCTCTAACGATAGTGCTGTCGTCCAAAGGCTGGGTTAGGGCAGCCAAAGGTCATGAAATTGATCCACAGGGTTTAAACTTTAAATCCGGGGATGAATATCTCAGTATGGCGCAGGGTAAAAGCAATCAAAATGTTGTTTTCGTGGATAGTTATGGGCGCAGCTATGCGCTTTCTGCGCACTCCTTGCCTTCAGCCCGTGGGCAGGGAGAGCCTCTGACCGGTCGAGTCAAGCCTGCTGGGGGCGCTCAATTTGTCAGTTGTTTGATGGGTAGGGATGATGATCTTTATCTTATGACGTCTTCATTCGGGTACGGATTTATCTGTCGATTCGATGATATGGTTACACGAAATAAAAATGGCAAGGCTTTAATTAGTTTGCCAGCAGGCTCTAGCATAATGCCAGTTGTGGAACTTGCAAAAGCCGGCGAAGTGTTTGTTGTGCTGATTACCAGTGACGGTTATATGGGGTTGATTGATGTCGGGCAGATACCCCATCTAAGCAAAGGTAAAGGAAACAAGCTACTTGGAATTCCGTCGAAGAATATGAAATCTGGCGAGGAATCAATCGTCTTCGTGACGGCACTGTCAGGTCGTCAAAAACTGGTTGTACACTCGGGCAAAAAATACAAGTCGATGAATCTTCGGGAACTCGAGGATTATCGTATTGATCGCGGTAAGCGAGGCCGAAAGTTGCCTCGGGGCTATCAAAGTGTTTCTGCGGTAGAGGTTATCGAATAACTTATTGAGAAATCAATTGAATCAATACATGGTCATAGAATGTTCAGGTCTGGAAGTATTGAAGTTTTTGATGATCCCTTTCATTCAAGGGGACGGCTTCTGCCGAATGGTTTAATTTACTGAGATTCCAGGTATAAGCATGACGATACAAACGAAGCCTTTATCGTGTTAAAAGGCTGTTTACGAATAGATTTTCGCGATAGTTATGTTGAAATTGATCCAGGTGAAATGTATGTCGTCGGAAAAGGTATAGAACACCAACCTTTTGACGATCAGGATGTCAATAATTGAACCCGGAGGTGTTGTCAATATCGGTGACGGGCAGAGTGAATTATCCGCTAAACCGGATGTCTGGATATAATATTCCAGTTTAACCTGACATCGATGAAAAATCGTAATTTAGTAGACGATCCGGTTTTTGTAGAAAATCGCCGTGAACAAAATCAATGCCTAAGCTCCAGAGAACACTCAGAACGGCCGCATCCGCTACGCCCGAGGTGATTGATGATATTTCCATCGATCTTGCCTGGTCACTAATTTCTCGAATGCTGTCCTGATTTTCATTGCTGGCTGGTAAGTTATCCATAAACACCGGATTAATTCGAATATAGTCGGCTTGAATATGTTTGATGAGTTGAAACGGTTTTAATCCTGTACCGAATTCATCAATGGCAAATTGACAATGTAATTGTTTGAGGGTTTTAAATAGCGTCTTGGCGGCCTTCAACTGATTGACAATATGAATTGCATTAACCATGAAAACCAGGTGTTCACCAGTAATACCCGCTTTAGTCAAATTATCAGAAATCCACATAGCGAGACCGCTATCCTGTAAAGAATCAGAACTTAGAGGTATGAAAAAATTGACTTTTCGATTCTGTTGTGAGGTTTCTATGATTTTTTTAATGGCATGCAGAATCTTCCAGCGATCTAGCATTTTTGCAGTACCCGTTCGTTCTGCAGCAGGCTGATAGTCATTTTCCTGAATAATATTGCCGTCTGCATGGCTAACTTCCAGATACGATATATAACCTTCGCCACCGGCCGCGGTGATACTGATGATGGGTTGGTAGAGCCCTTTGATTCGGTTGTTATTGAGTGCATCTTTAACCGCTGTGGCGACGACTCCATCTTCTTCTTCCTGGGTCATTTCTCCTGCTTTAGGGATGTAGGTTTTGGATTTACCACCACCAGTTAGTTGTATTCCTTCGCAAGTTCGCTCAGCCCGAGAGATTATTTCATTTGCATTGTCGGGCGAATTTTCATCAATAAAAACGACAGCGGCGCTCGCTGTCGCACTAATGGATTGGTTGCCGATTTCTGAGATATGCTGTTCGACCAATTCGGGTATTTTGGCGGCAATGGCTTCAATTTTATACTTCTCAGTTATTTTTCCGATACAGGTATAAGAATTGGCTCCAAAACGGGCAACAACATGGTCTTCACTCGCTGTTTCAGAAATAATTTTTGCGATATCAGCGATTAAAATATCACAACCGGAAATTCCAACCATATCGCGGATCGCCTGAAAGTTATCGATTGCAATATAGGTAACGGCAGCCTGATGCATTCCATTGATTGATTGCGCGACCATGGTTTTGAGTTCGTCCATAAAAAACTGACGATTGTATAAGCCACTCATAACGTCATGTTGATGGAGGTAATTAATCTGTTCTTCCAGTTCGGTGGTATCTTCCATCGACCGGATGACAATTTGGGTACAGGGTTCTCCGTCATAACTGGCTCGCGAAAATTCGAGCGTGGTATCGAGCAACTCACCGCTACTATGGATCAATTTCAAATCCAGGCTATTGTTTTCGACCTTATTCATCGAAGATTCACGCAAGAAGGTTTTAAGCTGGTTTTGTTGAGAGATATCGACCATGTCCATAATGGGTGTTCCTTCGAGCTCGTCGAAGTCAGTATTACCAAACAGTTCCATGTAGGCCTGATTGGCATAAATGTGCATCCCTTCATGAACATAGGCAACTGCATCTCGGGAATTCGCTAACAAACCCTGGCAGCGCTTTTCACTTTCCTGGAACTCAAGTTCGAGGCGCATCGCCTTACGCCACATAAATAAATTATGAGCTTCGCGTTTTAATGCCAATGTTAAATGTTCGAGATTACCAGACATGATGACATCCTGCACACCTTGACTAAGTGCATCAACGAGTAGGTCAGCGTTATATTCTTTGGTGGTCGCAATGATGGCAACGTGCCGGCCGCATTCCCGAATTAAATGTTGAGCCTGCCTGAGATCAAAACCTGGTAATTCCATCGAAAAGATAACCAGATCGAGTGCTTTATGCTCGAGTAATTCACACATGTCTTCGCTGTCTTCTGCGAATTCAGCTCGAACATGTAATCCAGCCGCTCGTAACGAACTGGTGATTTGCTCAGCTTTATGAAGACCTTCGTCAACAATTAACAGGCGGATTAATTTTTCGGATTCGAGGCTCATGGACTTGTCAGGTAATTGAAAAGTAATAATAGCCTATTTCTTATGGGCAGCTCTAAAAATAGTAAATTTTTCGTGACTGTTTTTGGCTCCTCGACAATGGCTCCGAAACGTCGGACCGTTGCATTGTACTCATTAGTTACATCCCTGAAACAATACACCAACAGCAGGCGCTATCAGGCGACGCCGCAAAGACAGGTAGGTCTCGCGGTAAAAAGTGCATTTTTAGAGCGTCCCTTATGTCAGGCGCGCATTACCAATAATAATATGCTATCGATCCGGATTCTTGAAGCAGGGCTAAGAGAAAGTGACATATATCAAGGTCGAGTGATATTCAGATTTGTCGCTGCCTTGTCTGTTCCGGTATCATTGCCCTTTTTCTGAGATCGACAAGCATGGCTAGCTACAGTACCAACGAATTCCGCAGTGGGTTAAAAATCATGTTAGATGATGATCCCTGCACTATCATCGAAAACGAATTCGTAAAACCGGGTAAAGGGCAGGCGTTTAGCCGAGTTAAAATTCGAAATCTAAAAACCGGTCGAGTTCTGGATAAGACCTTTAAATCTGGAGAATCTGTCGATGCGGCTGACGTAATGGACGGCGATATGCAGTATCTCTATAACGACGGTGAATTTTGGCATTTTATGGATCCGGAATCCTACGAACAACAAGCGGCCGACGCCAGCGCAGTAGGAGATGCTCATTTATGGTTAAAACCCCAGGAAATATACGAAGTCACCTTGTATAACGGAAGTCCCATTGGAGTCACTCCGCCTAATTTTGTTGAACTCGAGATCACCGATACGGACCCGGGTTTGAAAGGAGATACCGCGCAAGGAGGCACTAAACCGGCCACCCTTGAGACGGGTGCCGTGGTTAAAGTCCCATTATTTCTAGAGATTGGTGAAATAGTAAGAGTTGATACCCGCTCTGGTGAGTACATGTCGCGGGTTAAGAAATAAAGAATGGAGTGGCGACCTGGCACTAACCTCGAAGTTTTAAAAGTGAGGGCTCGTATACTTCAGAATATACGGGCTTTTTTTGGGGGTAGTGATTGTCTTGAGGTATCTACGCCTTTATTAAGTCAGGCCAGTAGCACTGATGTTTTTATTGAATCGATCACTGCTTATCACTCTGAACAAACGTTTTACCTGCAAACCTCTCCAGAATTTGCCATGAAACGTTTGCTCGCTGCAGGCTTTGGATCTATTTATCAAATCTGCCCTGCATTTAGAGCAGAAGAAAGTGGCCGAAAACATCGGCCCGAATTTACCTTACTTGAATGGTATCGAATTGGATTTGATTATCAGAGTTTGATGGATGATGTTGAATCGCTGATCAAGTCTCTCCAGAATGATAATCAAAGCTTTGAACGAATTAGATATTATGAACTGTTTGACCGATATTTAGGTTTTAAACCCGAGTTAACCACTTTGACTGAACTGCGATTGATATGTACGCAAACTGTCTCCGGTATCGACAGCCGCGGGCTTGATTATGATCAATGCCTGAATTTGCTTCTGTCGGTGATGATCGAGCCTCAAATGCGGGGTTATCAATTTGTTATGGATTATCCGGCCAATCAGGCATCTCTCTCAAAGTTGAACAAACAGAATCCGGTAATTGCTGAACGTTTTGAACTTTTTTACAATGGTATGGAGCTGGCCAATGGGTTTAGCGAGCTGACCGATCCTGTCGAACAGCGAATGCGTTTCGAAAAAGATAACAAGGCACGGCGGGAAAATGATCAGCCAGTTATACCGATCGATGAACCATTTTTATCAGCACTTGAAGCTGGCCTGCCGGAGTGTGCTGGAGTTGCAGTAGGCATTGATCGATTGGTTATGGCCCTGATTGGGAGCAATGATATTCGAGAAGTGATGGCGTTTTCAGATATGGTAGACTCAACTTAATCAATTTAGCGCCAAAATGTAGTCCGCCCCAAAATTGCCAGCATGGTTTATAACAAATTTGTGGTTAATCAATAGTCACTATAACTATTGTAAACAGCCGCCTGATTGTCTTCAGTAATAGCATAAACTTTGAAAGCACTCTTCGGCGCCCCAGGCATGTCCATTCCTGGTGTGCCGGAAGGCATCGCCGGAACTGTCAATAATCGAATATTGTTGTCTTCGCTCAATAGCTTTTTTATGTCCTGCGCGGGAACGTGCCCTTCAATTGTGACCCCATTTACTGTAGCGGTATGGCAGGAGGCCGCCTGCTGAGAAACATTAAATTGCAATTTAAACTTATTAACATCATCAACTACAACGTCCTTGACCAAAAAATTGTGATCCTTCAGATGACTTATCCAGCCTTTACAGCACCCGCAGCTAGCGCTTCGATATACTGTAATTGCATGTTGCTCATCTGTTTTTCCTTCCAGCCAGACTGGATTGGCTGCCCATATGTTTGAACTCATAAGCAAGGCTAGAAGTCCACAGGTTGTAATTTTCATAGAGAGGTTACTAAGAGTTGTTTTAACATTGATTTGAATATTCATATTAAAAAATTGTTTATTAGCCACGATGAAGTTGAAATTTTAGACCTTTCAAGTCTATCAGTAAATATGCCGGTGTTTTAACATTGCAGTTCAATCCCGAACTGATCATAGTGTCGATAGGTGACGAAGTATCTCACCTCTGGTGTGTGAATCCATATTAACTGAAAGTGTCATAAATTGGTGCCGTAATAGTTCTGTGTCATAAGCTTCGGTGCTTTCAAGGATGGGTGTTAAATACCGTTGGGTATCGGCGATTAAACCGTACTCAAAACCTTTAACTGGTCGCCAGGTTAAAACTTTTTTCTTTGTGGGTTCTTCGGGCGGAATCGAATATCGTGGCTTTTCACAGATCTGAAACTTAACCAGACCGTTATCATGGTTTTTCCAGACGTATAGATCAAATACCCCACAACTGAACCAGCGCCGATTTAGTCCATCTTCCTGTCGTTGGCCGCTGACAATTTCCCTGATCATTTTTCAAGCGGTGGACTCTGGAATATGTCCGATTAATTCCCCCATTTTGACAATCTGTCCTGCGCGTATTTTCTGGAGCCATTCGACGTTAACACTGGTGAGTAAAATAATGGTGGAGCCCATATTGAATCGTCCCATTTCGGCACCTTTATCAAAATATTTTTCGGTATGGCTGTAGTCAAAGCTACTGATGCTTTTGCCTTTTGGCGGAGTGACCAGCCCGCTCCAGACCGTTTCTATGGCGGCAACATTGATCGCTCCTACTAGTATCATGGCAAGGGGCCCCGTTTCAGTTTCGAAGAAACAGACCAGTCGTTCGTTACGGGCGAATAATCGAGGAATGGCACGCACGGTCCATTGCGCGACACTGAACAGCCGGCCAGGAACATGAGTCATTTTTTGCAACAGCCCGTAACAGGGCATATGTAATCGATGATAGTTGTAGGGTGCAAGATAGATGGTCGCAAACCGGCCATTCTCAAATAATGCCGCCATGTCTTCATCACCCCCGAGTAGCTCGAGTGCCGTGTAATGATGTCCCTTGGCTTGAAAAATTTGACCAGCATCAATATTGCCGGCTTCAGATACTGTACCGTCGGCCGGACAGGCATAGGTTTTGTGGCCGGGTACAATGGGTCGAGCTTCAGGCTTTAAGGCTCGTATAAAAAATTTATTAAAGCTTTCATAGTGTGATATATCCGGGTATTCGGCATCACTCATGTCGACGTTAAAACGCCGAATGAACCATTCGATCATAGGTTTGACAATCCATCCGCGTTGTCGAGTAATAAAATATACAATGCGCGAAATTAAATGATGGGGTGCAATGTAAAAGAGCCATTTATAACATTGCTCTTTTTTACTGAGTTGTTCTGATTCCACCATGTTATTTCCTGACTTCGAAGATGACGGTTTGCTGTTGTCCCGACTCAAAGATTACTTTCACCGGAATTTTCTGTCCAATTTTTGTGACCTGTGCTGGCTGCATCATCATTAAATGAATGCTACCAGGGGCGAACTTGATCTGGCCCTTGCCGGGTATATCGAGTGAATCAATTAATTGCATTCGCATACTTCCGTCTTTTTCAACGGTATGATGGATCTCAATATCGACGAAGAAACTGCTTTTTATAGACCTGATCTTTTCTGCTAGAGAAGCTGAATTTGTAAAGGTTGCGTAACCGGCTCTCGCCGGAACAACGGGTGGTAGTTGGCGTATCCAGGCGTCGGTAATGATTATTTCTGCAAGCACTGTCGTCGGTAGAAAAAGAATAAAAGTGAGTAGAAGTCGAATGTACATCTTAATTTCTTTCAATAATGGTAGTCATGTCATTGGCAATTGCTTTGGGGTCATGCGGTGCTGAAAAAATCCCTGCGTATTCACCGTCGGGGTTAATCAAAACGATTGTACTGCTATGAACAACGTCATAATTTTTATCATCGGAGCCAGATTTCTCAATGCTATGCATAATACCCAACATTCCGGTGACTGGACGTAATGCTTTTTCAGGTGCCGTCGCACCGATGATGTCTACACTGAAATAGGGCAGGTATTGAGCCAATTGTTCAGGTGTATCGCGTTCAGGATCAACCGAAACAAAATAAATGTCGATAGCATCACGAATAGCTGGTTTTTCAATAGCCTGTTTCATAGTCACTAACATTTGTAGCCCAATAGGGCAAATATCCGGGCAATTAGTAAAGCCAAAAAACAGTAGACTCCATTTTCCTGTTAGTCGATTCCGGTCTATTGTATTTCCCTTTTGATCTGTCCAGCTAAAGTTCGGCAAGGGTCTGGCCTGTTCGCCAAACCAGACCCCGGATTCAAGTACAATGGGACGATTGGCGTGGATTATCCAGGAAGCCAGAAATCCTATGCCCAGGAATGTCAGGGCTATGATGGGTATAAGCTTTTTATTCATTACTAAATGGATGACTCACGGTCTGGTTGTGTTTCGATATTATACGTGGCAGTTGGCAATTTGGTGTAGAATCTGCGTCATTATTTTCATGGTGGAATTCTGCTGGCGTGGCACTTCCTGATCAACTTAAAGTACTACTGACAATTCGTGATTTTATCCGATGGGGTGCCAGTGAGTTCCTGCGAAATCACCTAAGTTTTGGTCATGGATTTCCAACCGCAATCGATGAATCCAGATATCTGGTTTTACATGCCCTGGCCTTGCCCTGGGATTGGCCTGAATCTTATTTCGATTGTCAGCTCACCGATTCTGAAAAGCAGGCCATATTTGATATTCTTATTGTAAGAGTAAATTCTCGTCAGCCGGCTGCGTATATTACTCACGAAGCCTGGTTTTGCGGATTGTCTTTTTATGTCGATCATCGAGTGCTTATCCCACGGTCTCCAATAGCTGAGTTGATTGGAAATCAGTTCCAGCCTTGGGTTGATCCGGATAATGTTAATCGAATACTTGATTTATGTACCGGTAGCGGTTGCATCGCCATTGCGAGTCAGTATCAGTTTTTCGACGCTGACATCTCGGCGTCAGATATTTCACGCGATGCGTTGGAAGTAGCTCGGCTGAATTTGCAAAAACACGATCTGCACGAGCATATAACTTTATACGAGTCAGATGGTTTTAAATCGATTCCGCCACAGGAGTTTGATTTGATTATCAGCAACCCCCCCTATGTTGATGCTGAAGATATGGATCTTTTGACCACTGAATTTACATTCGAACCCATAATTGGATTGGCGTCCGGAGACGATGGACTGAAATTTGTGGGTCAAATGTTGAAATCGGTCGGCTCCTATTTGTCGGATCATGGCAGCCTTATCGTCGAAGTTGGAAATTCCCAACAGGCGATGATGCAAAAATACGAATTTCTGCCCATGACCTGGATCGACTTCGAACTTGGAGGTGCCGGGGTTTGCGTGATAAGTGGAGAAGATATCCGCAACTGCCAACCGGACATTAACAATATTTAATTCACCATAATTATTATAGACATTTTTAGATAATGAATGCTTCATCAAAAGTTGATTCAAAAGAAGTCGGCCTGGTCGCCGGTTTAAATCTGTTCCATTTTTTCCTTGGGACCCGCGATCTGCATTATGGATTCTGGGAAGAGGGTCTGGACGTTGAAATTCGAAACTTACCCGTAGCACAACATCGCTACTCGGAATTTTTGTTAAGCCATATTCCAACTGATGTTAAACGAATTCTGGACGTTGGATGTGGCGCTGGTGGGGTGGCCAGTGAATTAATTAAAAGAGGCTATGAAGTCGAAGGAGTCTCACCAAGTCCATTGTTGTCAGAAGCCGCTCAGGAGCAGGCCGGCGAGCAGTTTCGGATTCATCAGGGCATGTTTGAAAGTGTTGACCTGGATCCGGCTAAACCTTTTGATCTAGTTATGTTCAGTGAAAGCTTTCAATACATTGATTTGAAAGTCGTTTTGAAAAAAGCGACCACCTTACTGAAACCAGGTGGACATATTCTCATATGTGATTTTTTTAAAACCAACGCACCTGGGAAATCAGTGATAGGTGGGGGTCATCCGATTGATCGTTTTATGTCGACACTCGATGCTTCGGGACTAGAGTGCCTCATCGACAAAGATATCACAAAGGAAACTGCGCCCAATCTGGATATAGTTAACGATATGGGTCGCGATTTGTTTCTCCCTACTTTTAAATTAATCGGCTATGCCTTTAGCCAAAATCATCCCTGGCTATCAAAATTGTTTACCTGGAAATACCGTAAGAAAATCGAAAAAGTACGCTATAAATATGTCAGTGGTGAAAGAAATGGTAGGAGTTTCAGTTTGCATAAAACCTATCGACTGTTTTTACTGAAATCACCCGAAATGGAGACATAACTGATGGCCTGGTGGGGAAAAGCGCTCGGTGGCGCATTTGGTTTCATGATTGGCGGCCCGCTTGGCGCACTGATGGGAATGGCTTTTGGACATAACTTTGACCGTGGTTTAAAAGGACTCGACAATGGTGAATGGAACGCTGATCAGGAGCGTATTCAAGCCGCATTCTTTACTGCTACATTTTCGGTTATGGGCTACATTGCCAAGGCTGACGGAAAGGTTAGTAAGTCAGAAATACAACTTGCCGAATCTGTAATGGGACGACTCGGGCTTGATGCCGAAATGCGGGAGTCAGCCAAACGATTATTTCAAGAAGGTCGTAATAGTGAGTTTCCGATAGATGAGGTCCTTGATCAATTTAGAAAAGAATCCCGCCGACGCACAAATTTGATTCAAATGTTTCTGGAAATACAGATACAGGCTGTTTATGCCGATGGTGTAAAACATCCCGCAGAAGAAAAAGTACTCGAACAAATATGCAAACGCCTTGGTATTTCTTTGATACATCTTCATCGACTGGAAGAGATGATTTTGGCGGGATTTGGTAATCGGCAGCAAGCCGGATCGAATACGAAAACTAGCCTGGAAGATGCCTATAGTATTTTAGGTGCAGAAAAATCCATCAATGACAGTGACCTCAAAAAAACCTACCGTCGCTTAATGTCACAACATCATCCCGACAAACTGGTTGCTCGTGGCTTACCGGAAGAGATGATCAAGGATGCTACTGAGAAAACTCAGCAAATTAAGCAGGCCTATGAGCAAGTTAAGGAGTCACGAGGAACGCGTTAATGCGTAAGCTGTATTGCCACGAAAACAGGATGATAATTTTCAATATCAAAAACCTGTTGCTCGAGTCTGGAATCGAAGCGGTAGTCATGAATGAGTTTGCATCCGGTGGAGCCGGTGACCTTGCTGCCTTTGATACCTGGCCGGAAGTCTGGGTAAATAATGATGAGCAATTTTGCGAAGCTCAAAAAATTCTTAACCGCGTGACAGGTAGTACCAACGAGAAGGAATGGTTTTGTCGAAAATGTCATGAAAAAAATGATTCTGCCTTTGAAATCTGTTGGCAATGCGGCACTGAATGCGAGTAAATATAATGAATAGGTATCTAAAAATATTTGGCTTGATGCTGATTTTTAACGTATCTGGCGCGAACGAAGTCAGTATAGAAAACGTCCGAGTTGAATGTCCTAATACCTGTACTTTTTCAGTCACATTAAAACATGATGACGAAGGCTGGAGCCATTATGCAAACCAATGGGATGTTCTAACAGCTGACGGAAAATTATTCAAATCGCGTGTTCTGTATCATCCGCATGTTGACGAACAACCCTTCACTCGGTCCTTATCTGGAGTTGCTATTCTGGCGGATATAAAGTCGGTTTTGATTCGTGCAAAAGATACCAGGCATAGCTATTCAGATAAAACTTTTCGGGTGGATTTACCGCGTTAACGATGAACGTCAATCAGAAGATATAGCCCTGGACCCACCAGGACTACGCCCGGAATTCTTCGCTGAATCCAAATACGGTAAAGGGCATTAATTCGATTCCGGCCACTTGCAATGACCATTGCCAGGCCGCCGTTCACCATGATTCCCGTATTAATGAAAACGCAACCATAGGCGGTCGCTGCCAGAAACCCTGGTTTTTCGAACCGATTTAGAAAAGGGGGTATGAAGGCCAGGAAAAACACGCCAAGTTTTGGATTCAATAAATCGACCAAAAGGCCTTGCTTAAAATAGTTGTTATCGTCGACAACTTTGGACTCTTTTTGCGGGTTACCAGCGAGTGGTGGGCGGTTCAGCACGCAATAACCCAGATAGATCAAATAACAGGCACCGATAATTCGAACACCATAAAATAAGACTGGGCTCGCAGCGATGAGAGACGCGAGTCCAGTCGAGGCCAGTAAGACATAACCCAGCGCGGCAGCTGACATACTAAAGATCCCTGCCAGAGCCGCTCGAAGTCCCGCTTCAGCAGCGATACTGTTAACAAATAAAATTGAAGGGCCTGGTGAATGGTTGACTGCGAGACACGCCGTTACCAACAGTAGAAAAGCATTAGAATCCATTGGTTATGTTAATTT
>JBLIOG010000059.1:0-17587 GCA_047639625.1 Gammaproteobacteria bacterium | reverse complement strand
CCAATGTCGAAGATCTGAATCTAGATGTGGGTGGAATTGAGCACGATGGTATTCGTATAGTCGTTGATGGTCATCTCAGGTCGGTTTCAAATCCGTTGGTCTGGGTGGCGGGTGATGCGCTGGTTGGCTCGGCTCAACTTTCGCCTGTAGCTACCCGTGAAGGACGGCTGGTTGGTCGAAATATTGTCGAAGGTTGCGTGGAAAAGCCAGATTTTCGCGTTCTGCCAAGCGCTGTCTATACCGTACCTGCGTTGAGTAGTGTCGGGTTAACTGAAGCCGAAGCGGTGGATGCCAGTCTCGATTTTCGAGTAACTACTGTCGATATGTCGGAATGGATTTCATCTCGTTTTTATGCTGAAACGGTAGCCTGGTCCAAAGTGCTGGTAGACAACGGTAGTGGCCAGATACTGGGTGCGCATATCGTAGGTCATCATGGCGAAGAACTTATTCATCTGTTTTCGCTAGCGATGAATCACGGTATTTCGGCTGAAAAGTTAGGCAATGAATTGTTCGCTTTCCCAACCTTCAGTGCTGACCTCGGCAGTATGATGTAGCCCATCAGTTTAACTGATTCGGATCCCTACCACTTGCAGAGCAACTTGTTATCGACCTTTGCCTGTGGCGGGAATTCGGTCAGCAAACGATGACTTAGCTCAGATTTTATCGAAGCCATAGCGGGATCAGAAAATAGATTATTGAGTTCGAGAGGATCCTCTTCGAGGTTAAATAACTCACCCAGATCTGATCTATGTGGGTACAGAGTCAAGCGCCATTGATCTTGATAGAGCGTTTGATTATAGAGATCAGATCTGACAGTAGGGTGATACTCGCCAAATGTGTAGTGTCGGACGCTGGCGGCAGAACCATCTAATAATGGTTTTAGACTAATGCCGTCCAGATTGGGAATCGTACCTGAATCAGTTAGGTCTAGAAGGGTTGGTGTCAAATCGATATGACTGGTTAAGCTGTCGATTTCTAATCCAGCTTTAATGCCGGGACCCTTTACGATCATTGAAAGTTCGGTCAAGTTTCGATAACTGGCCGGCCCTTTATGGAGGAGGCCATGGCTACCCAGGTACTCGCCGTGATCGGAAGTGAAAATGACGATCGTATTATCCATCATTCCATTTTCTTCGAGTGATGCGAGCATTCGGCCCACACCGTCATCAATCATTTCTACCTGTGCGTGTGTATAAGCGATTGCCATACGCATGGCTTCGTCACTGACCTCGTCCGTTGTGATGGTTGATCCGGCTTCTGCACCTTCGTCAGCCTGCCAGTATAACTTTCTAAACCCCTGGCCTTTAGGGAACAGATCGTCACAGTACGAAGGACGACCCGCGAGATCACTATCAGTGACCGTAGGTAAAGTAATATCCTCTGGATTATATCGGTCCGCATATTCACCCGGTGGATCAAAAGGATGATGCGGATCTGGAAATGAAACGAACAAGCTAAAGGGCGATTCAGAGTTTTTTTGTGAGGCAATAAAATCAACGGAACGATCGGTAATCCAGGTATTGTAGTGGCATTCGACCGGCATGGCCGAACGCCAGATTTCATCGAGATCTTCGGGTGGAGGCGTATCCGCATGTCGAGGTTTCAAATGATCAACGTATTGCGGATAATTTGTTTTCAACCATTTGGCATAGTGCCCAGCTATTTGTGCTGTATCGGATTCACCGATTAACAAGTCTATGGTTTTATATCCATAAAATGGTCCGTTCCATTGTGCGTTCTCAGGTCTTTTCCAGAAGGCTCGAGAATCAGGCATATTGAGTTCATCGGGGGCGAGAATCGGTTGTAGGTGTTGTTTACCAACGGCGTGAGTGTGGTAGCCGTTGGAAGATAAAGCGGCGGTAATAGTCGGAATGCTTTCTGGTAAAACTCGACCATTGGTAATGAGTTGGTGGTTTCGTGGGTAAAGCCCGGTAATCATGGTGGCCCGGCTAGGCGAGCAGATTTGCATAGGAGTGATATGGCGTTTGAAGCGAACGCCGCTGGCTGCCAGTGAATCGATATTAGGTGAACGGACTTCGGTGTTTCCGTAGCAACCGAGACTGTCGGAGCGTTGTTGATCGGTGCAGATCCAGAGGATGTTTGGGGATTTAATAGGGGTGTTCGCTGTTGGTTTCATCGGGCTATCTTTACCTATAGAAGGTGAGTTGGGAAATGTTTTTTTCGCAATCGCCTGGTATGTTTTTCACACCCGAATTTGAAATTAATTTCATCGTTGTTTTACTCGACGGGGTGCGAGGTACTTTTTTTAACCCAAAAAGTACCCAAAAGGGTTCCCCAATCGAGATTGGCCTGCGGTTTCCCGTCAAACGGGATTTAAAGGAAGGAAAAAACATAAACAAAACCTCATTCTTTCAGACCACAGTTTTGGTACCCCCCCCCCCCTTTGAGCCCGCGGAAAAATGACTTTTCAATCGGGAGCATTTGGCAGGGATGCCAAATGAGGTTCCGTGCGGTGGGAACCGCATCTGAACCGACCGCGATTGGAAGGTCATTTTTACGATTGAGGGCGCGTTTGGGGCGGCGTTTCCTGGTGCCTTCTTTTTGCTGTTGAGAAAGACGACACTCGCACACTGTCGTGCGAGTTCCTACGAAGGAATGTTCGATTTTGTGTGTGAAATAATTAGATCGTATAGGAACCTGTAATTTTGAAATTAGGAATGCAATCACTGAGGTACTGCCAATAGCGTTTGAAATGATGCAACAAGACTCACCTTGCCACCCACATACCATTCCCCTAATATCCAACCCATGTTCACCGATACATTTAAAGCAACTTTTACCTGCCCAATAGTACGGCACCAATAAAATGGTTCGACTCGCAGATATACCCGAACCGGAACGAACCGTCATCGCCGATCTCGAGTGCCCAACTTATCCTCCTGTTCGTATACACCCGGCAGTTGCTGCCGCTGATCGTCATGTTGCCATAATATCGACCGCTGGTTTGATAGTTCGTGGTGAAAGACCCATGTTATCGAGAGATACCGGTTATCGCACTATTACCTCTCAGGTTCCTGATACCGATATTCTCTGCAGTCATGTTTCGGTTAACTTTGACCGAACAGGATTCCAGCAAGATTTAAACGTCCTGTTACCGCGGGATCGACTGAAAGAACTTGAGCAGGAGGGCTTTATCGGTAAAGCCGCAGACACGCATTACGCATTTATGGGTGCGACCAATCCTCTCGAACTCGAAGATAAGGCACATGAATTATCAGGGAAATTGCTTGCGTTTGGCGTTAATACGGTCGTTCTGGCACCGGTGTGACCCGCCTGTACGCGCGCCGTGAGCGGGCTGGCCCATGTTCTTGAAAATGATGGTATTTCAACGGTCATAGTCGCGCTGGTACGCGAGCATATTGTCAGTATGAAACCCCCACGGGCTTTGTGGGTGCCTTTTGAACTTGGGCGACCTTTTAGTTCGCCGGGCAAAGTATCTGTTCAAACAAAAGTGTTGAAGTCGGCGCTTTCATTGTTCGACGAAAGTACTCAAAAATCCTTGCTGCGTGATTTCGAAGATGAGTCCGCCTGGTCGGATCCTGATCCTGTCTGGACGCCTCCGTTGACAATTCGCAGTCATGATTTAAAAGACGAGGCCACAACAATTCAGGATGTCTGGCTGACTGTTAACGAACGGTCTAAAAAAACAACTGCCGGGATTAGTGGTATGTCGTTGAAATCAGGCATTGATTATATCGATCGATATTTTAGTGCGAACCCGTTACCGAACCCCAAAGGGATGAGTTCAATTAATCGCGCCCGGTTTGTGGTTGATGATATCAAGGTCACCTATCTCGAAGCCGCTTTACTTAACCAGAGCTCACCGGGAGCTCAGCAGCTTCAGAACTGGTTCTGGAATGAAACTTTGGCGGGTCAAATGATTCGCGAGTTTCAGGATCAAGTTCGAAGCAGTGACGATAAAAATATCCGATTGATTGGTAGTGGATTAGTGCCTGCTGAGCGAACGATCGAATATTCATCAAAGAGCTGAATGCCCCAAATGTGAAGAAACTATCTTGATGATGTATGCGAGGGTTTGATTCAGGGAGTGTCTAAACTACCCATCCTTTTGACATCGTAGTTTTGGCATACCAGATCATGACGGCGGCCAATAATAGTGGCATGACTAACATGGTTAAAGTATCAACAAGACTAAAACCACTGGAAGCCTCTAATGCTCTGACAGTGTGAATCATCGTTAATATGACTCCGAATAACGAGGTATAAAAATATTGCAGGGCTGATTTTTTGCGAAAAAGTAACAACAGGCTAGACAGGCTCCCAGCAAATACCGCAATCGCAGACCCCAATGTTGCCCATATCGGGCGATCTACAATGATAGCCTGATGTGATTCTGGAAATGAAGCGACGACATCAGAATTAAATTGATTAACTAAATTCAATACTCCGAGGATATTCCAGGCCATATAAAAGTTGGTAATCAACCAGAAGGTCCAGTGGATTTTTGTCGCTGCTGCGTCGTTCATGATTATTCTCGGGAATGATTTAATTGAGGGTTGAAAACAGGGTTGAAATGCCAGGCTTTAGCGATGTCTCGCACAGAATATACGTCTTCCAGGCCCATTCGAATGACACCGTCTGAATCGCGCAGTTTGAAATTCTCCGAAAGCGACTCTCTGATTGAGGTATAAAAATCATCCTGCATCATGCGACGTGTCGCTAAAACATCCTGCTGCAATAATTTAAGGGCTTTTTCACGTAGACTTTGGGCAATGGGTAGTCGTCCCAAATGAGGTTTTTCAGCATCCGTCACATCGTTGATTCTCTGAAATAATTCAATTTGGTCGAAGGTTTCGTAATTTCCCCGATTTTGAGTTTTAACCATTTCAAATGCAACCGGCTGATGGCCGTCGAATGACAGGAAAGGAACTGCAAGGCTGTATACCTGCGCTGAACAGGACAGGTTGGGTGATAGGTCAGCTATAACGTCTGATACCTTGCAGCTTACGCCGGGTTGTTCATCGCCCGGTAACATCACACCTTCAGAATGATGAAGCGCTTTCATTTGTTCCTCGTCTAACAATAACAGGGTAACGGGACATTGAGTTCCCATTAGGTATTTTCGAAGGTTGAAATCGGAAGTGGTGGTCAATAATCCTGCGTAGACGTAGCCCCAGTAACCTATATTGCAGGCGACAACTTCGGCGTTTGGAATCGTCGCTGGCAGGATCAATAATTCCTGATTAATGCTTCGATTCTTTGCCAGGTAGTGTTTGAATTTCCAGACCAGGTTTTCAATATTCCGGTTAGCGCCAAATGCAACCTGTGCAATTCGTTCGGCAATTGGGGCAAGGCCTCGAGATAGTAAAATTGAATCAACGTCTCTCCCATCTTCCAGATGAAATGACTGATAGTGGTCAGATGCATTGACAGTCATTGCCTTATTATCAATGACAAAAACAGGGGAATCGGGCATTTCGCCCGGATAAGTTAGTGGATTACCTTTGGGGTCATAAATAGCATTTTGTAAATCAATATGGGTCAATTTTTTATTTGAGGATCCGGTTAAAGCTAAATTTTACCGTGGATTAGTAAATGCCGCACTAATCCTCAAGCCGATAAATATCGGTTCGATGAAATAGTGGGGAAAACTGAAGAGGGTTCGAGCCACTACGAGAAGGACACCGGACCTGGAATGACCAGGACCAACAGTGCGGCTGCCACAAAGCCAGAAATACCAGAACCAGCGAACATTCAGGTTGAAAATAAAGCTTTTCCGATAATGTCCATATCCGGTTCAATACCTAGCCCTGGGTTGCCCGATGCCCGCATAAAACCGCCTTCTACTATGGGGCCACCGTCAGCAATCGCTACTGTATGATAGTCATGAAATGCGGATGACTGAAAATGAAAATTTTCAGGTGTGGACTGCGCAAGGTGCGCAATTGCGGAGGTCGCAATTTCACCACCCCAGCTATCTTCGATGGTCATAACAATCCCGAGCGAAATACATAGATCGCGAACCTGTCTGGCACGGGTTAAGCCTCCCATCCGATTTATCTTGAGATTGATCAAATCCATTGCGCCATCATTGTAACCGCGTAACAGGATGGCAAGACTTTCCATGCACTCGTCAAGGATCATCGGTAAATGGGTGTGTTTACGAACGTTCAAACATTCTTCGTAGGTCAGGCAGGGTTGTTCGATATAGAGGCGAATATTGTGTTCACTGCCGAGCGTTTTAACCGCGTCAACCACTCGTATTGCTTCGTGCTGGGCCCAACCTGTATTCGCATCTGCATCCATGACCTCGCCGGGTTGCATAGCTGCGGCTACTTTTTCGAATCGCTCAATGTCGATTGTAGGGTTTTCGCCCACTTTCATCTGGAACTGGCAAAAGCCCTGCTCACGATATTCGGCTACTCGCTCGGCCATGACATCCGGATCAGTTCGGGAAATGACTTTGAACAGTTTGACCTGATCCTGGCGTTTGCCACCGAGTAATGAATAAACCGGCTTACCGACTGACTTTCCAAATATATCCCAGCAGGCCATGTCAATGGCCGACTTAACATAGGGATGGCCTTTTAAAAGTTGGTCCATTAAGTCGTTTATACAATCGAGTTCGGTTGGGTCCTGTCCAATTAGATCGGGTGCAATTTTGGCGATACCGGCTCTTGCACCTTCGGCATAAGCGGCCAGATAAGAGGGTCCGAGAGGGCATGTTTCACCATAACCAGTAATACCTTCATCGGTTTCAATGGCAACAACCGTGCTATCGAAAGCGGAAAACGACTGAGTTGACCAGCTGTAGGACCCTTCCTTCAGAGGGAGGTCGACTTGATGGATCGATATTCGTGTGATTTTCAAAATGAGTTTCCTGTTAACGAAAGAAGTTCAAATACAGTTTCATAGAACATGTTTCCGTGAATGATAATCCTAAACCTTCGGTCTGGGCAAACTCCGATGCCTTAAAGGGTTAAAGTCCTATATTATTGAAAGTAGTATCTAGTTGGATGGTGATTATTTGGGACTAAAATATTTCCTGGTATCCATATAAACCGGGGCTCCCCCCCGTGTGCAAAAACAATAATCTACTGCTCGAGTTGATAACACCTTTTTGACATAAATCGATTAAACCTGCCATGGCTTTTCCGGTGTACACAGGATCAAGCAGTAATCCTTCAAGACGCGCGCAGGTTTTAACCGCATCAATCATTGCTGCGGTGGCGATTCCATAACCATCGCCGACATAGTTGCCGTCGGTGATTACTTTATCACTCGCCGATTCAGGGTTTAGCTCAAGAGCTGTTAATACTTCTCGGAGTAGATTTTCGACCAGGGCACGTTGCACATCAGTGCTTCGGCTGACCGAAATTCCGAGCACAGGTATCTTGCAATCAGTTGCAATAAATCCTGCTAAAAGTCCTGCCTGGGTACCTGCACTGCCCGTCGCCAGTACGATTTGATCGAGTTGAATGTTTTGTTCCAACAATTGCCCGGCGAGTTCGATACCACATCGAACATACCCAAAGCTACCGATTACATTAGAGCCTCCAATCGGAATTAAATACGGTTGCCGTCCTTCCTTTAGGCATTTCTCTATCAGATTATTAGCATAATCGGCACTGTTGTCGTCGGGCTCTAGTCGGTGAATGGTGGCCCCCAGAAGATGATCGAGTAGTAGATTTCCGTTGTCGATATAGTTAGTTTTCGGGGTACCCGAAACCGGTTCGAGTACCAGTTCACAGGCAAAGCCAAATTTGGCTGCCGCTGCGGCAGTTTGTCTTGCGTGATTTGATTGAAGACCACCGATGGTAATCAATGTATCAGCATCAGCGGCTTTTGCATCGGCTATCAGATATTCAAGTTTCCGGGTTTTGTTGCCACCTGATGCCAGTCCGGTACAGTCGTCACGTTTGAAGTATAGTTCGCAGCCTAATACTTGCGAAAGTCGGGGCGCAAATTCAATTGGCGTTGGGCCGTGGCTTATTTCAATCCGTGGAATCTGTTCGAAATCAATCATGCTCTATCCTCGTTTTGACAGTATGAGGCGGTCGGATAGATCAACCATTTGTCGCCAGGTTTTTTCAGGTATGGCGATGCCATCTGACTTTGTTCTATCGCGATGCTCGCGTTCACGCTCCCCTGGAATTTCTACCCGTTCGAATCCTGGTGCGGGTGGACAGTTACGTAATTCATCGAGTATTTCTTCGGCGACGTCGGCCATTGTTGAACGATCTCGATAGAGTTGGGTGTTGAGTGTAATCATTAGCCAGTTGCCTTCAATGTCAGTGGGTCCAAGCATGGCTTCGGCAACTAGTTCAGCGGCAAGTGCCAGTGAATATCCCTTGGCTTCGCCGGCGGGCATGATCGCACCACCGCGAAAGTAGTCTTCAGGATCACGGCTGACATTACCGTCACTATCCATCAAAACATTGTCAGGTAATTCTGCACCCGCACTTCGAGCCGCGTAAATCCAGCCTCCGGCAATTTTTGAAGTCGCAAAGTCGAGAACGACAGGTCCGCGTTTGCCACCCGGAATGCCAATGCAATATGGATTGGTTGGCAGCATCGCTTTTTTTCCACCATAGGGTGCGACCTGTCGCCATTTCTTACGGCCACCCCCTCCAAAAATAATGCATAGATTTCCTTTCTCAGCGGCAGCTTCGCTGAACGCCCCAAGACGACCGGTGTGGCCAACGTTACGGATAGCCAGAACTGATATGCCTTTATCCGCCGCGTCACGACAGGCTTCGTCTACAGCCAGTAACATGGTGGGTATTCCATGACCCCCATTACCGTTTATGATTTTTGCGCCGCGCTGATTGATCTCTACCCGAGGACTTGTATCTGCGAGCATATAACCTGCTTCAAATTGCTCAGCATATTGCAGAGTGCGCATCAAGCCGTGCGATTCCATACCGCATAGATTGGAGTCAGTTAAATGCTCAGCAATTTGCAAGGCTGCGGTTGAGCTACAACCGAGGTTTTTAAAAATACCGCTAACCAGTTCGATCATATCTTTTATGGGAATCTGCATACGTTCATCTTTGAGCGTCAATTTACTACGAACTTTAGAGGGTGCGATCATGGTATTTCAAGCCCAAGGATGATGAGTGAATATCCGATAATACTGAATAATGGCCGGTAAAGAATAGAGAAATGTGATCCAGGACTTACGGCGTGTTAATCTTGGTTTTTGTTTTTCAGAAAGAGTGTCCAGTGAAACGAATACAACCCTCAGCGGTACCCGCGTCTAATGCACCATTCAGTCAGCTCGTCATGGATGATCAGTATGCTTTTTTAGCGGGTCTGGTTGCCGCTGATTTTGCGGAAGGCATCGCAGTTCTCGGCGATGTTGCGAAAGAAACTGAAGCGGTTATGACCGCAATTCGTTCTATGCTCGAAGAGGTAGGACTTAGTATGTCGCAGCTCGTTCAAGTGAGCGTGCACTTGTCGGATCTGGATGATTTTGATGCTATGGATGCGGTTTATAGAAGTTTCTTTGCTGATTCTGAATTTCCGGCGCGAACGACTACAGAATCAAGAAGGTTGTTTGGAGATAGCAAGGTTGAGATAACTTGTCAGGCTAGATTAAATGCGGGTTCCGATTAATCAGAGATTTGTCTGGGCCCTCATCGACTGATAGCGAGTAGTTCGCTAACGACTATTCATCCCTCAATGCATCCACCGGATTCATCCTTGCCACCGCCCGTGCTGGAATTACACCCGCAGCCAACCCCATCACAATCGCCATAGCTTCCGCCAGAAAAACAAAGTCCCAGGGAGTTTGAACCGGCTAAACGGGAATCATCCAGCTGAGCAGCTGTCCGATTCCTATTCCGATCGTTAATCCAACGAACCCTCCAATTGCTGAGAGAACTGTTGCTTCGCCGAGAAACAATATTAATACCTGGCTTTGTTTGGCACCGAGTGCTCGTAACACCCCAATTTCTGATCGTCGCTCCGACACACTGATTGTCATGATAGTAATAATGCCTATTCCTCCAACTAGCAAAGAAATAGCACCGATTGCACCGACAGCAAAAGTAATCACATTGATAATATCAGCTAGCACGTCGAGCATTTGCTGCTGGGTGGTAATGGTAAAATCTTCGCGCCCGTGACGGGTTATCAGGAGATAGCGAATAGCATTGACGACTTTTTTTCGTCGTAACCCGGTCGATACTCGAGATCAATTTCGACCAGGCCATCCCGGTTAAACATGTCAAGTCCACGCGCCAGCGGGATGTAAATAGTGTCATCAAGATTAATGACGAGGATTTCACCTTTTGCCTGCATGACGCCAATAACCCGATAACGTTCGCCGCCTATTCGAATGCGTTAACCAATCGGGTCGTCATCCGGCAGGAACCGGCCTAGCTCAACCGGCATTTTGAAGGTTTGAGGGAAATTTGTACTGGTTCCGTAAATGGTGGTTCGGTGCAATCGCTGATTACCCTCTACTTCCGCATTGCCCTCCCCCTGGATCAGGCCTACTACTGATTTCGTATAGGATTGACGTTTGAGTGCTTCGACGTCCTGGATGGTCAGAGGTTTTTCCGACCCAAATACACCCATCGACATTCCCATGGTTAAGGCACGAAGAATACTGTCGAAAGTTTCCAGCACCGAGTCCAGAGTAATAACGGTGACATCTTCTTCGCCAAAATGTCGCTGTTTTATTTGTCGGGTCACGAACTGAATGATGGAAGGAATCGAATCTTGATTTTTTGATTCGATAAAAATCCTGTAGAGCGATGAGGTATTAAAAAGAGATTGGGCAGATGCTACCGGTATGACGACCGTATCCTGAACGTCAATACCAATTGAGCGACCTTCCGAAGCCAGGATTCCGATCACCCGATAGCGATTTTGGCCAAGGCGGACCCATTGTCCGAGTGCAGCCTGCGCGCCAAATAGTTCATCTCGAACCTTCGAACCAATGACACAAACTGGCGCTGCGCGTTGCCAGTCACTCTCAGCAAGGAACTGACCTGAAGCGAGTGACCAATGGCGGATTTGTAAAAGTTCTGAGCTTGACCCCATAACCATAATTTCTCGCTTACGGCTTTTCCATGATATTTCGGCAGCACCGATATTGAGTGGAGCAACTCTGAGGATGGAAGGGTGACGACGAAGTGACTCCGCATCTGCAAGCGTGAGGTCGCGAGTTGTATTGCCCATCATGCTACCGAGGCCGTTGCCGGAGGTTTCACTTTTACCTGGCATCACAATGACTAGATTAGTGCCGAGTGACGCGAATTCTCCGTTAACGTATCGACGCGCTCCCTCTCCCAGTGCCGTGAGTAATAAAAATGTGTTGGTTACGTAGATCAGCCTGTTGCTGTTCGTTCATTGTTGTTACGTCTTCGTTGTTCAGGTAATAATGTCCCGAACTGGCCTGGTCAAGAATGCCAATCAAATTAAGCAAAGTCATTTTCCCTGAACCCGAAGGGCCCATCACCGACAAATATTCTCCCTGTTCTATGACCAGGTTAACCTGATTTAGCGCATGGACAGTCTGGTCTCCAACTAGAAAATCCCAGTTGATATTGTCGAGTTTAATCATGGTTTGTTTATGGAAACGCTAACGCCATTTTCCAGGCCCGGTTTATTGACACTAATTACAACCTGTTGACCCACTTCCAGCCTTGATTTGACTTCTGTATGTTTCCAGTTACTTAAACCCGTTTCGACCTTGACTCGTTGGATTGTTGAGAAAGTATTATCGTAGAGATAAACCTTGTTACCTTCGAGCAATGCTTCTGTCGGAATTCGTAAGGTATCAGAATTTGAATCGAGTACGATTTCAAAATCGGCGGTATAACCGGGTAACATGTGGGTATTGTCTTTATCAGAAAGAAAGTCAACTGCTATATCGACAGTTCGAGCCTGTTTTTCAAGATCGAGAACATAGGGTGCTACTCGTCGAACTCGCCCTTCAAAAAACTCAGCATCAAAAGCATCAAGAGATATCCTGGCCACCATACCTGCTTTTATCTTTGGTGCATCGACTTCGTCTATGGGATCGCTCACAAACAGGCAACTGGTGTCGATAATATCGATCGCCGGTGTGGTCTGAACTCCGACAGGTGAAGGTGTAATGTATTCACCGAGTTCACCGTTTACTTGTGCAATGGTGCCGTCGAAAGGTGCGGTTAAACGGGTTTTCTCGAGTGCCGATTGAGCAACAGCAATACGGGCTTCCGAGACCCGGCTTGAAGCTTTTGTGGCTTCGCAGGCTGCTTCCGCTGATAGCGCCTGGCCAAGGGCCTTTTCCCGGCTTTCTTCTGAAATCAGCCCTCGATCTTTTAGTTTGTCGAGACGGTTTGCCTCGCGTCGGGATAAGTCTGACTGAATGCAGGCCTGCTTTTGTAGTGATTGGCTGGCATTCAGTTCCGCTTCAACCAGATCGAGTTGGGCTCTTAAATCAGTATTCCAAATTTCGAATAATAGTTGTCCCTTTTTTACCTGCTGCCCTTCGATTACAGGAAGGTTTGATATCTGTCCGCCGAATGAAGGCGACAGCCTCGCTCGGCGGCAAGCATTGAGTGTTCCTGCTCGAGTATTGGTGACGGTACGTTGTACTTCACCCCGGCTGAGGGTAACCATGTCGACAGGGATCGGTTTGTTTCCCTGCATCCAGAAATAACCCGTTATTGCAGCTGCGATAATGCCAAGAATAACTACCCATTTGACTAAACGAAACATGACTGTCTGTATTTGGTATTGATTGAACAAGTTTAATAGAGCGAAAAAACAGGGACGGTATCATGATTAAGATTCTGCTATTTTGTTGACGAGCGTCAATTAATCTGTCGAGAAATTTTACGCTAATAACCAGTTAGGAGAATAATGATACTGACGGTAATCATTAGAATCCCCAGCATTTCAGGTTTTGATACCTTTTCTTTGAAAAATAGAATCGTTGCAATAAAAGTGAAAAGCAACTCAACCTGACCCAGGGCACGCACATGCGTTGCATTTTCAAGCGTAAAAGCTGTAAACCAACCGATAGATGTTAACGCGCCGCAAATACCAACCATCGAGGCCTGTCGCCAGTGAATAAACACAAGTTTTAACTCATCGCGATGACGGATCAACATGAAACCGCCCATGGTCACTGTTTGAATTATCAGAACGATCACTAAGGTCATTGATGAAGCGGTGAGGTATTGATCGGTTTGTAAGGTCAGTGAAGCCGCTCGAAAAAATACCACGCTCGCACCAAGAACGGCGGCGCAGGATAGGCCAATTAAAGTAGACGGACGCCACAGTCCAATCCAGATGTTTTGCAATGACAGGCGTGATTGGCCCATGGTTAAAACCACCAGACCCAAGCTACTGATAGAAATGGCAACTACAGTCTGTGAAGTCAGTTGATCATCGAGTAGAAATAATCCAAAAATAGCGACCATAATAACTTCCAGTTTAGAGAAAGTGGTGCCAACCGCGAAATTATGAAATGAGAATAACCAGAGCAACAAAATAGTAAATACGATCTGGCACAACCCTCCGAGAGTGGCGTAAATCAAAAACCAGTCAGAAATTTTCGGTATTGGAGCGTTATCCTGTTGCAGAATGACCATGCAGTAAATAAAAGCTATGGGCAGTGCGTAAATGAAACGTACGTAAGAAGCACCGAGTGTCGAGAGTTTTCCTTTCAGATGTTTTTGGAGGGCAGAGCGAAGATTTTGAAAAAAAGCCGCGCCAATCGTAAATAATATCCAGGTTTCCATTTCGACTATGCTGATATCCAGCAATATCCCGAACCATAAACTGCTTTAATACAGTCAAATTCAGGATCTATTTGCCTAAACCTATTTCCAATCGATTTTATATTGGCTGAAATGGTGTTGGGTTCAACCACCATATTAGCGGCCTCCATCAACTTTGAAGGTGATTTAGCCTGCCCGGGCCATATGGCTAAGTTTTTGATCATTCGGTATTGGTTAAGGGTTGTATCAAGTGAAGCATTAGTGAGATAAAAGGAATTTCTTCCGCGAGTACTTTAATGTAACAGTTTGTCTCGAGGAGTTGTTTTCTGCCCCATCAGCTTTTTCCTGAGAGTTAAACCTATTACCTTCGTGTAATATTACCCTATTCTACGACTTTCTGGATTAAACTATGGGCTTAAACAAAGCCATCGCACTGTCGGTTTTTTTTCTGATAACCAGTTGCGCAACGCCGCCGACTGTTTTTGAAAATTTGAAAATTGAAGTCAGTGCGGTATATCGATTCAATAATCCGACTTTAAATACTAACCTCTATTTGAAATTTCTACCTATCGTTGAAGATGAGCCACCTGCACTAATTATTAAAACTATCTCTAAAAACCAAAGTTTAAATGGATTGGAACAGGGATTACCGGGAGTTCATAAAGCTGCGCCTTACCATTTAACCGAGCGGGGTAAACTGGTATTTAATCTGGCAGTTCCTGGATTATACGAAGAAGTGTTGCGCTATCATCAATATTCGAACTATGGCGTGCAGCAGGATGAGATAACGCTGTTTCGCTATCGACTCAATCTTTTACGATCAGAAGTTCTTCAGTAAATCATTAAGTTTTCGATGGCACTTTTATGAGTTTTCTTGCTCAATTGCGTCAGCAGCAATCAATAAATACGAGTGCCCTGAGGTTGTGCTATCTATTCGAATTTCAGGCCTATGACGTGGCTGTTAAGCTCAGGCTGGCGCTGGCAGATCTTTCTCAGCCTCTATTATCGGAGCCGAATAAACCATACCGGATACAACAGCAGCACCTCCAGCATCCTCCGCCTTTCATGGACTCGCAAGACGTTAGTGTTATTAATCAGTTAATCGCCGAGAGTTCGGAATGGCTCGATCAATCACAGGGAGGTTTTCCGGCGAGTCAGGCTGAAATTTCCCTCTCAATGTTGTTGGAAACCGGGCGCTGCTTTTTAATTAAACCGGGTGGACAATGGCAAAAAATAATATCGAGCGATCCGGTCGCTGTGAGCTTGCAATGGCTGCCCGACAACCGTGGTGATTATCACCTCAAATGGCGAGTGGAGGGAGAATGGAAGATACGGGCACTCGATAATGATGGCGTCTATACGCTTGCTTATGATATGAATCGCGGTCTGGTGGCGACGACTCAACAGGCTGTCAGTCTTGATGCATTGAATGAGTTGAAACAGAGTTTACGCAGCCTGACGGTTGCCGAGATACCTGGTTTTCTAGTTGATCACGCAAAACGTTGGCGGAGCCTGGGGTTACCGCTGCCGGTGGTTACTGATATCTGCAAGCAGGCGGCTACAATCTGCCCAGTTTTGAGACTCTATTCGGGTGCTTCAGATAATATTGGTAACCGTATTAGACACAGTATTTCACTGTTGTTTCGTTACAGTAGCGAAATTTACAGTACAGCTGTTGAGTATTCGGCGCAGGAGGAAAATCACGATTTCTGGGATGGGGTTAAGCTCAACCGAATCTACAGAGATTTTAAGCAGGAAGAAGATTTCTACCAGGCCTTAGGCCCGTTTCTGGATCAGTTTGATCAAAGCAGGCAATCGGGCATCTGGTGTTCAGACCTGGATTCGAATTGGCGAGATCTCTTGATCGGATCGCGATTCGAGTTAAGTCAGCATGGCTTCAAGTTTTTAATCGATTCGAATTTCCGGTATTACTATGTAGCGGCCGATGGCTGGAATCTCGAGATTGAGGATGCCGATCAGGACAATCTGTCGATCAGATTACAGCTGGAATTGCTGGGCGGAGATATTGACTTACTTTCGGTGCTGGCCGACCTTCGCACGTATAATGCAAACCAGAACGACAACTACTTTGCACTGAATCTGGATGATGGGCGCACATTGCTTTTACCCGCACATTCTGTGAACGGTATCATGCAGGAGCTTGGCGATTTGCTTGCAATTCAGGGCAGTGGTCTGAGGATTCCTATGAGCCAGGTCAGCCGCCTGGCTGAGTTAAATCAGCATCTTCCCGAATCGACGCGTTGTCGAGGTGAGGTTGAGCATTTAGATCACGCCATCAGCTTGCATCAGGCACCGAAACTACTACAACAGATTATTGATGGAGTGGATGCCGAGTTGCGACCCTATCAGTGGCTGGGCGTCTGTTGGTTGCAACATTTACGACAGCACGGCGCAAATGGTTTGTTAGCGGACGATATGGGCCTGGGCAAAACCTTGCAAACTCTGGTGCATGTAAATCTTGAACAGCAAAATGGTCGACTTCAGCAGCCTGCTTTAATTGTCGTACCCACCAGTTTGTTACACACCTGGGCTTCAGAAATTCGATTGTTTACGCCGCATTTGCGTTATCAGATTGTACATGGAGCAAATCGGGGTCGGTTATGGGGTGCTGCGCTGCAAAAAAATGACTTGCTGATTACCAGTTATCCGCTAATCGTCAAAGACCTTGATCAATGGAAGGCTCAAAAACTCAGTTGGTTAATTCTTGATGAAGCCCATCAGATTAAAAACTTTCGAACTCAGATCAGTCGGGCGCTGCGCCAGATTGATTCTGATCATCGGCTCTGCCTCTCGGGGACGCCGGTTCAAAATCATCTCGGGGAGCTCTGGTCCATCCTGGATTTTTTGATGCCGGGCTGTCTCGGTAATTATGCGAGTTTTCGTCAATATTATCAGCGTCCAATTGAACTCGAGGCCGACGAAAATCGCCTCGCTCAACTACAAAAACGGATCGCGCCATTTATGCTACGGAGAACCAAAGATCAGGTCGCTGCGGACTTACCGATAAAAACTGAAATCTGCCAGACAATCAGTTTAAATGAAGATCAAAGGCAGTTTTATAACGATCAGAAAACCAGCGCACAAGGTTCTTTGCAAATGCAGTTATCAGATACTAATAACAACGGCCAGCATCAAATACTCCTGTTAACGGCTTTACTAAAATTACGCCAGACCTGTTGTGATCCTGCTTTGCTCGGGGTGCCGACTATTTCGTCCGCCAAGCGCACCCATTGCATTCAGATGGTTGAAGAACTAGTGGCGGAAGAACGGGTGATTTTAATCTTTTCGCAATTCACGCGGATGCTTGACCGACTGGAGGATGATTTACAGAATATAGGAATCAAAACCCTGAAATTGACCGGTCAGAGTAAGAATCGACAGGATTTAATAGCGTCTTTCCAGCGTGGTGATGCACCGGTTTTTCTGATCAGTCTGAAAGCTGGAGGAGTGGGTCTTAATCTAACCCGTGCAGACACCGTCATTCATTATGATCCCTGGTGGAATCTGGCTGCGGAACAGCAGGCGAGTGATCGCGCGCATCGTATCGGGCAGGATAAACCGGTGTTTGTTTACCGCTTGATCTGTGAAAACACGATCGAAGATAAAATAGCCCAGATGCAACAGCAAAAGGCGCAGATTAGTCATCATATTAATCATCAAGCCCAGATTAGTGGTCAGCAATTTGCGTTAAAGCTGGAAGATTTGCTGGCTCTTTGGCAAGAGGAATATTCGGCATCATGATAGATGTTTCGATCATTGATCATTGTGTGGCTGAGCAGGGTCGATTTTGCGTCATCGACTGGCTGCTGTCCGACGACCTGTTGTCTTATTCTGATTACGAATCATGGCGTTATGGTGAT
>JBLIOG010000058.1:0-17670 GCA_047639625.1 Gammaproteobacteria bacterium | reverse complement strand
CCATTGGGCCAGATGATCGGTTTATTGAGCATAATCTTTACCCGTTAGTTAGTAATTTGAATAATAGTAGATTTATAGAAACTTATGATTGATTGGTTGCGTCTCTTTGAAGCATTTCATCAATCAAGGCTCCAGGTTCAGAATTAATTATAAATAGTGACCGGTGCCTCGACTTTATAAATCGGCTCTCCAGTGCGTGGGTTATAAAATTTGCTAAATGATCGTAATATCCACAGACATTTAATATCCCGATTGGCTTGTTGTGAAACTCGAGTTGAGCCCAGGTAATTATTTCGAATAACTCTTCCAGCGTGCCAAAACCGCCCGGTAGTGCAATGAATCCATCTGCCAGGCTAGCCATACGTTCCTTACGCAGGTGCATATTTTCAACCTTAATTAATTCAGTCAGGCCGGTATGTGCAAATTCCTTGTTCACCAGGGAATGTGGGATGACGCCGATGGTTTCTCCTGATTGATCGGCGACTGTATCGGCAATTTGTCCCATCAAGCCAGTTGTTCCCCCGCCATATACCAAACCAATTTTTCTCTCTAGCATTGCCAATCCCAGCCCCTGCGCGGCGTCAAGATACTCAGGTAAATTCCCTGGGCTTGAACCGCAATAGACACAAATCCTTTTCACTGTGGAAACTGCCTGAAAGCGCTATTGTGTGCCATAAATGCGGTCCCCGGCGTCGCCCAGGCCAGGTAAAATATATCCATGATCATTAAGTTGCCGATCGACGGCTGCCGTGTATAAAGGTACATCGGGGTGAGCCTGGTTAAATGCTGCCACGCCCTCAGGTGCAGCCAGAATCGAAACGAATTTCAACTTCCTGGCACCACCTTGTTTTAATCTTTCAACTGCGGCTATGGCAGAATTCGCTGTGGCAAGCATAGGGTCGACCACGATGGCCAGGCGTTCACTGATATCTAGCGGGACTTTATAGTAATATTCAACCGCGACCAAAGTAGCCGGATCTCGATACAAACCGACATGACCAACACGAGTAGAAGGCATCAAAGTCAGCATGCCATCCAGCAATCCGTTACCGGCGCGTAAAATTGAAACGAAGCATGGTTTTTTACCAGCGAGTACTGGCGAATCCATTGTTTCTAACGGAGTTTCTATCGGACGTTTTGTTAATTCCAGATCGCGAGTGACTTCATAACCCAGCAATAAGGCAACCTCATTTACCAATTGGCGGAAAAGGCAAGTGGGTGTGTCTTTGCGCCGCATCAAGGTGAGTTTATGCTGTATCAAAGGGTGATCGACGATCGTAATATTCATTGCGTGTCCATAGTTATTTCCAGATTCAAATTACTGTACACTGCCACCAGACGTTGTACAAATACTCCAGTTCAAAATTATGTCCTACAATAAATTCCTACAGATTGCCCGAGATCAAGCGAAGATTGGAGAAGCCAAAGGTAATGCTCTATCAGGTGCTTTAATCATAAAGGATGATAAAGTTTTAGCAACAAGCCATGATCGACGGCACCAGAATAACGATCCAATTGCTTCTGCTGCGATGGAATGTATTCGCCTTGCAGGTCGACGAACGGATCAGTCAACGTTGACGCTTATATCCACCAGTTATCCCGACATGCTGCTTGCAGGAACGATGTTGCAATTTTCGATAGGCACCCTTGTCATCGGTCAACCGGAAACTTCCAGCCCGGCCATCGATATGTTGAAATCAAAAGAAGTTTCTCTTCATTTTCACCCTAAATAAAGTATGAGCCAGGCAAGATGAAAAAGTCAGACAAACAACATCTAAGAGAGGCCTATCTGCAAGCTTTGTCAGGATTCGAGGAAGGCGGCGCTCCAATCGGAGCGGTTATGGTCAAGGATGGCCAGGTGATAGCTCGTGGTCGTAATCAACGTGTTCAGGAAGGTGATCCGATCATGCATGGCGAAACCGCTTGTCTGCGCAATGCCGGGATTAGGGATGACTACGAGCAAATCGATTTATATACAACCTTGAGTCCATGCATGATGTGTACGGGTGCGATTTTGCATTTTGGTATTAAAAGAGTAGTCGTGGGCGAAGACCAAAACTTTCCAGGTAATATAGATTTACTGCGTGAAGAAGGCGTTGAAGTCATATTGGTAGATGATGGCGACTGCAAGGAATTGATGGCGAAATTTATTGAAGAACGCCCCGATATCTGGTTTGAAGATATCGCGGGTAATGAAGTTGTTTAAAATACGGCCCTAGACTTTCCTAACACTGAACTCCTGTTTAAAAAAATCGATAAATGATTTTAGCGCGGGTCGTATTTCACGACTTTTATTCCACACCATCCCTACATTCATCGATGGAATCATTTCTGTTATCGGTCTCGACTGTAATCGGCCACCGTCGAGTGACCAGGGTCTAAATAGTAGTCCGGACAATATCGTTAGACCTTGTTCATTAGCGACAAGGCTGCGCACGCCTTCAACTGATGCAGTTTTGATAATCTTTTTGGGCAATACGCCATGTTGGCTCCAGAACTCCCGCGTATTACGGTGCGCTTCGTCCAGTTTCAGTTGAATGTACGGATGTTCGCACACCTGTTGCAGTGAAACTTCGTCGAGATTTGCAAAAGGGTGTTGGGCAGAGCACCAGAGGCTTCGTCCGGATTGAAACAAGGTTTCAATAACATAGCGATCGTCATTGACGATATTGGAAGTAATCGCTATTCCGATATCGGATTCACCACGCTGGATCGATTTTTCCAGGCTCGAACGGCCTTGTTCAATAAGTTTGATTTCAACATTTGGATGGGAATGCATAAATCGACTGAGCGGCGTAGGTAGAAAATAGCCCATCACAGAGACGGTTGTCGATACAGTTAGATTATCGCTAATTCCGACCGCTGGATTTTTATACAGATTAAGTGTCTGGTCGACTTGATTCAGGATTGAAGACGCATGGCTTAGGAACTGCTGGCCTTCATGAGTCAATGTCATGCCTTTGTGATGTCGGCTTAACAATGATGTTTCCAGGCTAGCCTCGAGGGATTTAATCGAATCGGTTATTGCTGAAGGACTGATGTTAACACGCTGTGAAGCGGTTAAAATCTGACCTGTCTCAGCGACAGCGACGAAGTATTTTAATTGTTTGAGTGATATTTCTGGAGATCGTCCTTTAGATTTTGGTGGGTTTTGAAGGTCATGCATTCTATTTGTCATTAATAAGCGCGGCGGTAAAGTCGATTTTAGGGTATAAAATTGGAAAAACCGAATTTATAGTTCGAAAAATACCCTTTTACGAAAAATTAAAAGTTTTGTAGGGTTTACGCACTATAAAACTAAACATCAAAAAATCCAGGATATGAACGGAACTGAATTTCGGAAAAAATTTCACACAAATAATAAAACCGCAGTATTTCCGGTTATCCATGTGTTAACCCATGAACAAACCAGCCTCAATGTCCAAATAGCGATCGAGGAAAGCTGCGCCGGAGTATTCCTGATCAATCACGACTTCGACGTGGATCAATTTCTCCCCATTGTTCGATCTGTGAGAGAACAATTTCCTGAGTTTTGGCTTGGTGTTAATTTCCTTGCTGTTACGGGCAAAATTGCCTTTCCTATATTAGCTGAGCTTGAAAAAAATGGTTGCCGGGTAGATGGATATTGGGCAGATGATGCACGGATAGATGAGTCTGCTGAAATCGACCAGCAGGTAGAGGCAGCGGGGATTCTTGAAGTAAAGAGACGATGTGGATGGGGTGGGATGTATTTCGGTGGCACAGCATTTAAAAAGCAACGCGAAGTTGAGTCGCAGTTTTTTAACCGGAGCGCTGAAATTGCGACCCATTGGATGGACGTGGTTACTACCTCTGGTTCGGCTACCGGTATCGCTGTCGGAACCGAAAAGACCCGAGTCTTCCGCAATGGCGTTGGAAATTCAGCACTGGCTTTGGCATCGGGAATTACGCCTGAAAATATAGGCAGTTACACTCATTTGATAGACGCTTGCCTGGTAGCAACCGGAATAAATTTAGAGAATGATTTTTACAATATAGACCGTATTCGGCTCAGCAAACTAATGGAACGAGTGTAATTTATGAAGAACGAAGAAAATAATGACCGAACAGACCGATGGTACTTGAAGTTGATGGCGCCTCGGACGCGCGGTGAAAAATTTGCCTGGTTAGATCCATCTTCCGCTTATGTGAACGCAAAGTCGTTTCATGCAATGCTTGATGATCTCTCTGAACCGTTTGAAGCTAATGAGATTGACCTAGTCGCAGGCTTTGATGCAGCAGGTTTTGTCCTGGGAGCAGGGTTAGCAACACGTCTTGGCACAGGTTTTCTAACAATACGTAAGGGGGGTAAAATCCCTTGTCATTTTGATGTTGTTCCTATGAATAATTATTCGGGCCAAACCCAGCAGATGGAGATGCGCAAACCCGCCTTTGCTCAGGGTACACGGGTACTTCTGGTAGACCAATGGCTTGAAACAGGTGGTACCATGAAAGCAGGTATCGAGTTGGTTGAGCGACAGGGCGGCGTTGTCGCTGGCATTGCTGTTGTTTGTATTGAAGACAATAACGCAAGTCAGTTGATGTATGATAAGTACAAAATGGTGTCCTGTGTCGTACAGGGTTCGGAAATTCAGGCGCAGTGTAATGCTCAGACACTTGAGAGTTTTAAAACTTTCAAACCCGAGCATACATTCCCGGATCTAACAAAATAGAATTAAAAAATTTACAATAGAAGCGATCGAATAAGCAAAAATAGTTAATTGAGGAAGAGAAAAAATGACAAATAAAATTGATATCTCGAAAAGAAGGTTTGTTCAAGCATCAAGTGTCGCGGCTGGTGCATTGGCCATGCCGATGCTGATAACCAGCAACAAAGCGCTGGCTGCACCCACTGAAATCAACATGCTTGCCTGGTATGGGCATGGTGAACCCGATATGGTTGAAGAATTTGAAGCGTTGAATAACGTCAAATTCAAACCAAAATATTATGCTGGTGGCGACAATATGTTGGCATTGATTGCACAGTCCCCTCCCGGTACTTATGACATTATCCTTTCGGATGGTGAGTTTGTTCAACAACTAAATGCAGCCGACTATATTGATCAATTAAATCCAGCGGATTACCCGTTTGATGATTTTCTATTTGAAGAATTCACAAAATTCCCGGGTCATTGGAAAGACGGTAAATTGTATTCTGCGATGGTTCGTTTTGGCCATTTGGGTGTTTCTTACAATACAAATGCAATTTCTGCCAAAGAAGCGCAAAGCTACAAATGTTTCTGGAAACCTGGAGTTGAAGGCAAGGTTGGCCATTTTGACTGGCACCTGCCCAGTTTGGGAATGATGAGTCTGACCAATGGAAATAACAGGCCAAGTCCGTTCGATATTAATGGCAGTGCCTGGGATGCCGTGCAGAAGACGACGATGAGCTTGCGCTCGCAAGTCGGTGGTTTTTTCGATTATGGTGGCACATTTAACTCGCTGAAAAATGGTGAGATGCAGGCCATGTGTGGTATAGGTGACTGGATTACCGGCGTGCTGGAAAAAGACGGTGCGCCAGTAGCATCGGTGGTTCCGGAAGAGGGTGGTATTCAATGGACCGAATCTTACTGTATTGGTAAGGGTTCAAAGCATGCTGAGGTCGTTAATAAGTTTATCAAGTATATGCTCTCGCCCAAAGGGCAAGTACGCTCGGCACAAATGGGTGCTTACCCAGGATTTTGTGTTACCCGGCCTGGTGTAGAAGCTTTACGCAATGCCAATATGGTAGAAGCGAAACGCACCGGTCAGATTGAAGGTGCAGCGAATAATCCGATTAAATTGATTGAGCAAGGTCGAATTCATTATCGTGATATTCCACATCAGCAGTCGCTTGAAGACTGGAACGACTTCTGGTCAGAATATAAAAACGCCTAGACTTTTTTGAAAACCACTTAGCGCTTTATTGATCTGAAATGATGTCATTGCCTCTGGCACAAGTGCCCGAGGCAATGGCTGTTTCCTAATAGTTTTAAAACATTCCCTAAATTCGATACGAGAGAACCCTAAATTGTTTACGTGGCTCGCTAGTCATTTTGTTTTTCCCGTCTAATCTGTCTTCGTGATGCAAATTCCTGAGCCAACAAAACGCGGAATTGACTGGTATGCGATGACCTGGCGCATGCCGGTTATTGTCTGGCAACTGCTGTTTTTTGTCGGGCCCCTGGTGTTCATGATTGCGATGAGTTTCTTTTTAGTGAAGAACTATCGTATGACCGAAGCATTTGAAATGCAAAACTGGATCAAAATGTATGGCAAAAATTATTTCTGGGACTCTTATTTTCTGACGTTTGGGCTGGCTTCTTTATCGACGCTGGTCGCAACCTGTCTGGCATTTCCCGCTGCTTATTGTCTGGCGTTTAAAATTTCCCCCAGCCTACGACGTTGGATTGTATTCCTGCTCATCATTCCCTTTTTTACCAGTTATCTGGTCAGGACATTTTCCTGGTATGTAATTCTTGCTGAATCCGGGGTCATTAATAATATGCTCGGTTATCTAGGTCTGGGTCCTTACACTATGCTGAATACGCCATTTGGAACCATGGTCGGCTATATGACGTTGACATTACCGTTGGTGGTTATTCTGCAAACGCTATCCTTGTCGAATGTCGACCGGAATTTGATTGAAGCCGCGCAGAATTTGGGTGCAGGCCGGTTTAGTACGATTTTCAAAGTTATTGTTCCATCAGCTAAGGTCGGGATAATTATCGGTGCAGTGTTTTGTTTTATATTGTCCTTTGGTGATTTTGTTGCGCCCTATTATCTGGGTGGCTCGAAGCCGCCGACACTTCCAATCTTAATTATCGATACCACCAAGTCAGGTCAGCAATGGCCGCGGGCCGCTGTTATAGCAGTCACTATGATGGTTACTTTGATGGTGGTTGCATTTACCGCCATTAAACTGGCCTATACGAACAAGAAATAAGCCATGAATTCGAACTCAGATCGTGTACTTCGCTATATCTTGATCGGCTACCTCATATTGATTTTTGGGTTTATTTTCATGCCGATCATTACCAGTATCATCTTTTCATTTAACTCCGACCGTTTTCCGTCGATTCCATTGGGTTCGTTTACCTGGAAATGGTATGAAACTGTCTACAACGATCCTGATGTCTGGGATGCTGCAAAAACCAGTGTCATAGTGGCCTTATGCACCAGTGTGCTGGCTACTTTTATTGGCTTTTGCACGGCCTATACTGACTATCGCTATCAGTTCCGTGGCAAAAACAGTTATCTTGCTTTGGCCCTGCTTCCACCGACGATACCTTTAATTATTCTGGCGTTGGCTATGCTCGCCTGGTTTGCCAGGCTCGGTGTATCTGGAAAGGTAGGGACAATCATTTTAGCGCACACCGTCCTTTGTGCGCCTTTCGCCATGGCCGTTATTCGGCTGCGACTTCAGCAGATGGACCAGGATCTTGAAGCTGCAGCCTGGAATCTTGGTGCCAGTGAGTGGAAAGCGATGGGAAGTGTCATAATTCCCTTCACCTTTCCAGCCATTATTTCCGCGATGTGTCTAACCATGGCAGTATCGTTCGACGAATTTGCAGTCGCCTGGTTTGTCTCCGGATTGAATAAGACTATTCCGGTCATTATCCTGGAGATTTTACAGGGAAATATCGATCCGCAGATTAATGCGATTGGTACCTTTGTATTTGTCACATCGATTACTTTGGTCATCGTGGCACAGTTGTTTTTCATATTGCGATCACCGAAGGTATCCTCCCATGGATGAAGCACAAATCGTTTTCGAAAACGTCATTAAACGCTTTGGGTCAGACGTAGCGGTTGAAAAATTGAATTTTTCGATCGATCGTGGAGAGTTTCTCGCGATCATGGGTTCAAGCGGTTGTGGCAAAACAACTACTTTGAGAATGCTTGCCGGCCTGGAAACACCCAGTGAAGGAGAAATCAGGCTCGATGGTCGACGAATTAACGAATTGAAACCCGCTGATCGAAATACGCCTATGGTATGGCAGTCCCTCGCA
Organism: Gammaproteobacteria bacterium; assembly: GCA_047639625.1. Lineage (GTDB taxonomy): Bacteria > Pseudomonadota > Gammaproteobacteria. The sequence goes on along the minus strand of JBLIOG010000058.1, from coordinate 9,661 downwards.
TTGTTTCCTTTTTTAAACGTCATCGAGAATGTCGAATTTGGTTTGAAAATGCGCGACATTAGCAGTGTCGAGCGAAAGCGGCGTGCCATGACCTGGCTCGAACGAATGGAAATTGCCGAATATGCCGAAAGACCGGTGAGTCAGTTATCTGGTGGGCAGCGACAGCGAGTTGCTTTGGCCCGGGCATTAGTTACCGAGCCACCAATCTTATTACTGGATGAACCCTTGAGCGCACTCGATGCGAACCTTGTAGTTCGAATGCAAGGGGTCTTGTCCCGATTACAGAAAGAGCTGGGAATCACATTTGTGTATGTTACTCATAGTCAATCCGAAGCTTTCGCTATGGCCGACCGCGTAGTGATTATGAGTCAGGGTTTGATCGAACAGATAGGCACGCCAAAAGAAGTTTTCCGTAAACCCGCAACGCGATTTGTTGCCGAGTTTGTCGGATCCAATAATATTTTTCGAGGACGGATTGGAAAAGCAACTGATTCTAACCTATATATCAATGTTGGTTTTGGAGAGGTAATAGCAATGCAACCGCAAGAAGCTTTGGCAGTTGATAATGAAGTAGAAATCGTAATCAGCGCAGACTGTCTTAACTTAAGCAGTGAAAAGACAGATGCCGCAAATACTCCAACGGCTAATTGTGTTCACTGCACACTAGTTAGTGAGGAGTTTGTTGGAGCAATAGTGACATTGTTATTCGAAACCGAAAAAGGCGATGAGTTCAAAATTCAAAAACAACAGAAAGATATCGATGACATTCAACTTGAACCCGGAGACTCATTCTGGGTTTCCTGGCCTAAGGAAAGTGTTTACATTATTCCTGTGACAGCCCAGTTAAAACCCGGTGAAATACAATGAGTAATTCAGGCTCAAAGCACATCACATTAAATTCTCATCCAACGGGTGGGCAAAACCCAATCTCGGTTAAATGGGGTGCATCTGATCCCCAGTCCCGTGGACCGATCGTCGCGACACCTGCCGGCTCAGGTGAGCGTAATTCCATTGGCTCTTACTCAGGGTCTTACTCCATTTATCGCGCTCTGGCAGTCGCTGCTGGGTCACTGGATCCCTTACACAAGCCGGATCTGACCAATACAGCACCAGTAGTAGAAATCGGGCCTCATCTTCAATGGTCTGATCCATCAAAAATTGTGTCGATTGATCCCTGGGGTCATAGGGTAGGGCAAGTTTTTGCCAGCCACCTGGAACAAGGTGTCGATGTTAGACCTACTATCGCAGTAACCCGAGCGCGTTTATCGGTACCGGAATTTGTTAATCACGTAAAAGATGGTCATCTGGTACCGGACGGTCAGGTATTGTTGGAAACAGGAGAAGTCAATGTCACGAAAATCGCGATAGAACCCGTGTGGTTTTTGCCCGGTATTGCTGAGCGATTTGACACCGAAGAACATCTCTTGCGTCGTTCACTGTTCGAACAAACCGGTGGAATGTTTTCTGAATTAGTAACCCGACCAGATCTGCAAATTTTCTTGCCACCCATCGGTGGTATTACGGCTTATATTTTTGGTGGGCTGGAAGGTATAACCGACCCATCAAAAGAACTTTCCTGTCGTGTGCATGATGAGTGCAACGGGTCAGATGTATTTGGTTCTGATATTTGTACCTGCCGGCCATATCTGGTGCATGGGTTATTGGATGCTATCGAAACCGCGCAGAAAGGTGGCTCGGGGCTCATTGTTTATAATCGAAAAGAAGGCCGGGCGCTTGGTGAAGTGACCAAGTTTCTGGTTTACAACGCACGTAAACGCCAGGTTGGTGGTGACACAGCTGAAAATTATTTTGAAAGAACCGAATGTGTAGCTGGAGTTCAGGACATGCGTTTCCAGGAATTGATGCCCGATGTTTTGAATTGGTTGGGAGTTACAAGAATTGATCGATTTATTTCTATGAGCAATTTGAAATATGATGCAATTGTTGGTCAGGGGATAGAAATCGGGGATCGAATTGCAATACCCGAAGATAGTATTCCTCCCGACGCTAAAGTCGAAATGGATGCGAAGAAAGCGGCTGGATATTTTTCTGAAGGTGCTGTTCCCAGTGATGAAGAACTCAAGGAATCTCATGGTCGCGATCTGGACGAGTATTGATCAGAGTTTAGTATCATGACGAATCAGGATTTTGGGATTTATCACTCTCTGTTGTCATCCAGTGCCGTTCGTGAGCGCTGCCATCGGATTGGCCAGCTGGCGATGGCTGGCCAGACAAACTGGTTTTCAATTGATCAAAGCAAGTTTGATCAATGCGTTGAATTCGTTGCAGACACCTGCCGACAAAATTACCCTGATTTGAAAATTCCGTTACATAGTCGCTGGAGACACTTCGAAGTGGGCGGTATTGATCTCTGGCATCACTACACAGGGGAGTTTAGCGGCGATAAGCTAGCGCTTGCTCGAAGTGCTATTGACCTGACTTTTGTCAGCGTATTAGTGGATGCAGGGAGTGGCAGTAGCTGGTGTTTTCGGGATGACATAACAGGCGTCGAACTTACCCGGTCGGAAGGTCTTGCTGCTGCCAGTATTTCATTATTTTTTAATAAGCTCGCACAATTCAGTTCTGATCAGGGTTGGCGAATCGGCGCAGAAGATTTACTTCAACTTGACCAGACGGAACTTGCTGAAGTTTTTCAGCATTCCAAAGGCAATCCGCTATTGGGTCTGGAAGGCCGTCTTCAATTACTTCATGGTCTTGCGCGGGTTTTGCAGACGAGCAAAGACAATCAGTTCGTTTATACTCGACCGGGCTGTCTAATTGACGAATGCTTAAGCTTGGCACAGGAAGGGCCTGGTGAAAAAACCATCGATATTACCCAGGTACTAGCTATCGTATTGGAGCGTTTTGGAGACATGTGGCCCAGCGGTTTTCGACAGCAGAATCTGAACCTGGGTGATTGTGGTTATCATTCATTGTTGACTACCGATGATCCGACTACTGGCATAATTCCGTTTCATAAACTTTCACAATGGTTAACCTATTCATTAATAGAACCTTTGCAATGGGCCGGGTTTGAAGTTACTAATCTTGATGGTTTGACAGGATTGCCCGAATATAGAAACGGTGGCTTGTTCATCGATACCGGAACGTTGCAAATCCTCGATAACAAATTATTGGATGAGAGTCTTTCAATTGATTCCGAAGCGGTAGTCGAATGGAGAGCATTGACGGTTTTTTTACTGGATCAACTTGCAGATGCTGTACGTGAGAAGTTAGGTCTGGATGAAGATCAGTTGCCACTCGGCTCTGTACTGCAGGGAGGTAGCTGGGCCGCTGGTCGACGAATCGCATCGCAACTACGATCCGATGCGAGGCCTCCTTTAAAGTTAGCGATTGATGGCACTATTTTCTAGTTTTTGTAAGGGTTGTGCTCCAATGCCGTTAAGTTAAGTCCAATACCTGGGAGATTAATGTGTTAACCGATTTATTGCGTAACCCAACGCACCTACCTTAGGCTGGCCTCGATGTGTTGGATTTTACTGTGTTCAACATTAACCTGCCGCTTACCTTAATGGCATTAGAAGGTGCTGGAACGTACTAAAGATCGAGGCCAAATTAACATGGAGCATCGGGGGTCTTCAGTGCCATTTTCTTATATTAGTAATGATAGCGAACCATAGGGCTATTCCATCGATTTGTGTATGAAAATAGTTGACGTAATTAAGGTTGAAATCGAAATGTTTAATCTTAAGGTCAACCTGGTACCAGTCACCTCGCAAACCCGTATCGCATTGATGGCTAATGGCACAATTGATCTGGAATGCGGTTCTACCACTAATAAACTAACTCGACAGAAGCAGGTCGATTATTTACCAGTAACCTTTATGACTGGTACCAAATTAGCCTCGAAAAAAGGCTCAGGTATCACCGAAATCGAAGACCTGGACGGTAAAGTCGTTGCGTTGTCACTGGGCACTACCAATGAGAAGGAGATCAAGCGGGTTGCTAAGGCGAATGGCATTAATATCACAACCAAAATGGTTAAAGATCATCCACAGGGCTGGCTTTCGATTGTAACCGGTTGCGCCGATGCCTATACATCTGATGACGTATTGCTCTATGGTTTGATCTCGAAGTCAAAGAATCCTGATGATTATCAAGTTACCGGATGTTTCCTGAGTTATGACCCTTATGGCATTATGGTTCCTCAAAACGATTCGCTGTATCGACGTTTGGGTACTGTCACATTGTCCGATCTGATGCGCAGTGGTGAAGCTAAGAAAATTTATGAAAAATGGTTCAACCCTGGCCCAACGAATATCAACATGCCAATGAGTGTAACGCTCGAGAAGGCATTCGAAATCCAGGCTCTGCCACACTAGTAACCTATAGCTTCAGACAAGGCCCCGTGCCGAACACTTTTTCAGTTCGGCTCGATGCCTTCATTGTTGCGGAGTAACCATGAATTATAACTGGGACGTTTTGTTTCGTGAGCCCTCTCTTGAATGGCTAGCTACAGGTTTTATGTGGACAATCTCGGTCTCTATAGCGGCCTGGGTACTTGCCTTCATGCTGGGCTCGATTGTCGGAATCGCGCGTACTACTGAAATCCGCATTGCGCGCGGTATCGCAACCTGATATGTCGAGTTCTTCCGAAATATCGCTCTGCTGGTTCAAATGTTTTTATGGTATTTCGTGTTCCCAGAATTATTACCAGACGATGCTGGTATGTGGGTTAAGCGAGAACTGCCAATGCCCGAATTTACCACTGCAGTAATTTGCCTCGGGCTGTACACAGCATTCAGAGTCGCCGAGCAAGTTCGTGCGGGTATCCAGTCGATAGACCAGGGTCAGGCAACGCAGGTCTTGCAATTGGACTAACGCCTGCACAAGTCTGCCGCTATGTATTGTTACCGGTTGCCTATCGAATTATCGTACCCCCGTTAACCAGCGATTTTCTGACTATTTTTAAGAATTCTTCGGTGGCTTTGACTATCGGTGTGCTCGAAACGATTGCTCAGGCCCGCCAAATCGAAGAGTACAGTTTTCAGGAGTTTGAAGCTTTTACCGCAGCAACCCTGCTGTATATCGTTGTTACCTCCACCGTAATGCTACTAATGAAATTAATCGAAGGTCGGGTGCGAGTTCCCGGCATGATTGCTCTCGGGGCAAAATAGCGTATTTGAAGATTTTGACACCGCTGTAATACTCGATAGCATGCATTTCTTAATCGAAGGGATGCAAACAACACTAAACGACACTGAAAATAGTCAACGCTATCATATTGGCAGTTTTTATACGGATCCGAACTTCGGAAAGTTAAATCGCTGCGATCTACATCCGCGATGGAGTCCGGATGCGCGTCAGGTGTATATTGATTCGATCCACGAGGGTGATAGGCAGATGTATCTGGTTAATGTATATACCATTACCGGATCAATTTAATTACTGACACCCTGGCTTTAAACTAGGCGACTAGGCATCGTCTAGTAAAGTTTCAATCGCGACGTTTTAAATGCGGAGTAATTTAAGGGGCCACACACCGATCTGACACAATAATCAGGCACCAATTCTAATAATAGAGCAAATCTTGACCCCGTTGTGTGATCGATTACGGGATTGTGTCTCGCATCAACATTCGCCATGTAGTTAATATTCTGGAATGACTGATTTGAAAGCTATTTGAAATTAATATCTTCAAGCAAAGCCGAAAAATGGCTCTCAGCCATACTTTTTTTAATCAGTCCAATTTGACGCCGCGTTTCTCGAACCACTTCATCATTAATCAGCTTTAGCGGCAAACCCGTCGATTGAGCCAGGATTTGCTGGCGACAGGCGCGCTCCAGATAGTAGAGGTCATCGAATGCAACTGCAACGCTCTCACCCCCAATTGTTATACCGTGATTATCAAGAAATAGAATATCGATATCAGGGTTGTCGCGCTGAGCTTTGGCGATTCTTTTACCCTCGGCATCATCGAGCGCCAGTCCGCCAAACCCGTGATGGGCCATGCGCCCGTAGAAACTAGCGGCTGTTTGATGGGCCATTTCGAGCTTTCCGCCCTCTACCATTGTCAAAGCGGTCGCGTGAGGCATATGGGTGTGTAGCAGTATTTTGTGTCGTGGATTGGCTTTGTGACCAGCGACATGGATAAATAAAGCGGTTGCTTCTACTTCTCCCTGTCCTTCAACGATATTTCCATTTGAATCGATGACCAAAAGTTTCTCGGGCTTCATTTTCGACCAGTGAACGCCAAATGGATTGATTAGATAGTGTTCGTTGTCGCCCGGTAACACAGCGGAGAAATGGTTGCAGATCCCTTCAGAAAATCCGAATCGGTCTGCGAGCACAAAAGCGGCGGCCAGGTCGCGGCGAATAATATCAATGTTATCCATAGTGTCTTTCTCAGTTTCAGGCCATGGCAACCAGAACTTGCCTGGGGCCCTCGTATGGTTTGCGACCGTGCATCGCAAGTATGTTATCGATCACCATGATATCACCCGCTTGCCAGGGGAATACCACCTCGGCTGCCTGAACAACACGACGAACCTGCATTAAATCAGAAACCTCTATTTCTCCACCATCGCCATAGGTTACGTGGTTTCCGAGTGTTTCTTCGCCGGCTGTCTGTGGATCGAAGCGTGGATCCCCATCGCCACCAAACGACGTTTTCACTCCTGCATAATGCCGATGCCACTGGTCGGCCTGATTACGCCAACACTTTTCCCCCGTTAATGGATGATGGACAACCGCGGGATGTTGCGCTCTAGTGCGAATACCAAAATCGGTCCATTCCCAGGTCATGTTGGATTGCCTGAGATAGGCTTCGGCTGCATTGCGTTCGGTCGTTTCGAAAGTTTCCTGCCAACTCTTGCCGATGCCGGGTTTACCATTCGCGTCCCAGAGATGTTGAAGATAGGCAATGCCGCGGGTCTCGAATTGCTTCAAAATTTCGGATGGCATTGATTTGTAAATTTGTCGTCCATCGGCAATTGGAGTTTCGCCACCTTTTAAGGCGGGAAGCATGCACCCGAAGAAAACCAGTCCTGGTGACCAACCCGCATAGGAAAGTTCGTTGTGAAGAAAAACTTCGAGTGACGGGTCGTATTCAGTGGAGGTATAAATCTTGTCCGTTACATGGGTTCTCGGCGAGTCGCCACCCGTATAAGTTTTTAAATCGGGCTCAATAGCTTGGCAAACTGCTCGAAAGTCTTCCGCAATTTGAATCTCGAATCCTCTTATAAGAACTACACCGATGCTTCCTGCAAGTGATTGAATTTCCCGCGCGTTTTCCGATGCCCACAAAACTGCTGATTTGAATGACCGATCATGCGGAGGTTCGGCCAGGACGGGTATCGAATTTTGGAGCAAAAGCGGCTTAGAATTCATAGATTTTTCGGTTGGAAGCTGACCTAACGTTGATACTACTTTTAATGGTGTTGATTGAGAAGTGTTTCAGAAAACATTGAACGCAACCCATGCTGTTTGGCACTATATTTTTACTGCCATCATGACATCTTCGTAAACCTGTTAATGGCTTTTGTTTATGGGTATTCAAAACCACAAAATCTTCGTATAGTGAATATTATTCTAGACTTTTAGTTCATACGAATGTTAAATGGGTTCAAACGAACTCTGAAAATAAGAAATATCAGAGCTTAATTCTCAATCCATTGATTTGTACATTGAGTAGAAGAAATGAACCTGTCGTCTCGTCAGAAAGAAATAATGGATCGCCTTCATGCAACGAACGGTGTGCTATCGAGTGCCGAGATCACAGTAACATTCAATGTAACCGTACAAACTATCCGAAAAGATCTTAATGAATTAAGCGAGATGGGATTGGTGCGCAGGGTTCATGGTGGAATTCGCCTGCCCAGCGACAATCACAATTTGTCTTTTGACAATCGAACGGTCTTGAACCTTACATCGAAACAGAGGATTGCTCGAAAAGCCGTCGAACTGTTTCCAGAAAACACAACAATATTTCTAGGAATTGGGACGACTCCCCAGCAGGTAGCTAAAGCTCTAATCGATCATCCCGGTTTAACGGTAGTGACCAATAACATCAATGTTGCATTAACGCTTTGCAACAACCCAAACATTCAGACTTATCTAGCTGGAGGTAGAGTTCGGGCAAATGATCAGGACACAATGGGGTCTGATACTACTGAGTTCATGAGCAAGTTTAACATTCAGTATGGTGTTTTTGGTGTGGGTGGCATGAACCAGAAAGGCCAGTTACTTGACTTCACGCCTGATGAGTCGAATATTTCTCGAATTATTATTGAAAATAGCGAAGCAAGTGTGCTGGTTGTCGACCATACCAAACTCGATCGTTATGCGCCGGTAATCACTGGCGAATTAGATGATATCGATTTTCTGGTTATGGATTTTATCTCTGAACCTGTAAAGCAGCTCTGCCAGGAACGGGAAATAGAGATGTTTGAAGTTGGACCTGAACCAGCACAGGAACAGATCGCATGTTAAAGGTCGATGGTCTTACCCGACGCTATGGCGATCAGACTGTCGTAGATAATTTGAGTTTCACGGTTAACAAGGGCGAATTTGTCGCGCTGTTAGGCCCCTCGGGTTGCGGAAAATCAACTTCTTTAAAAATGATTGCGGGTCTCGAAACTCCAGATGCTGGCAGTATCGAGCTCGAGGGTAGAGACATTACCCATTTGACTCCCGGGCAACGCAAACTAGCAATGGTTTTTCAATCCTATGCGCTTTTTCCGCATTTAAAGGTTATCGATAATATTTTGTTCGGCTTGCAGGCTAGAAAAGTTGCGAAAGACGAACAAAAGCGACGACTCGATTCCGTGGTCGAACTGGTGGGATTGGAGGATCATTTACAAAAGAAGCCGGGGCAGCTTTCCGGCGGGCAATGTCAAAGGGTTGCACTTGCAAGAGCCGTTGTTGCTGAGGCTGAGCTTTGCCTGATGGATGAGCCTTTGTCTAACCTTGATGCCAAGCTTCGTAACGAAATGCGAACCGAAATTAGAAGCTTGCAACAACGGCTTGGGATGTCAGTTATTTATGTAACTCATGACCAGGTTGAAGCTATGAGTATGGCTGACCGGATCGTGTTGATGAATGACGGGAAAATAGAGCAGATTGACGTTCCTGAAGTGTTGTACAACAAGCCAAAATCAATTTTTACCGCTCAATTTATCGGAAGTCCTCCGATGAATATTATTCATTTAGAAAATCAGTGTTTGGGGGTCAGACCCGAGCATGTCGAAATTTCCACGGATGGTTTGCCAGCATCTGTAATTAGTTGTGACTATCATGGTGCAGATACCATTGTGTTGGCGGAATTAACGACACAGGAAAGTACAGTTGAAAAAATCAGAATACGTTATCCAGGGCATGCAATGTTTAACGCCCAGCAATCAATATCGGTTCACTGGAGTTCGGATCACGAACATCGTTTTCCAGTAGATCAATAACGGCGATCGAAGCCAAAAACAGTCCAAACAGAGGAGAAGAAAATAATGAACAGATTTACCAAATGCCTGACAACTGTTGGTATTGCTTCAGTACTGGGGTTTAGTGGCATAGCCCAGTCTGATACAGACCTGACGATGTACTACCCGGTTGCTGTCGGTGGTGCTTTAACCAAGATTGTTGATGGAATGGTTGAAAACTTTGAATCACAAAATCCGGATATTAATGTCAGTGCTATTTATGCCGG
>JBLIOG010000057.1:0-17768 GCA_047639625.1 Gammaproteobacteria bacterium | reverse complement strand
TTGTTTTCTGCAAATAATTACTGCATAACAAAAGGCCTGGCTGTCAACGAGTGTCAAGACACCGCGATGTCCGTTGATTAATGCCTGTTATCGCTTTTCGAACAGGAGCTACCCGGTCAGAAACTTCAGTCCTACTGCACAACCATAAATAGATGTTTAGACTTACGTTTCCAAATATAATTGCGTTTCTGCATAGACAAAATCAATAAAAGTTAAAACCGTTGTCCAGGGGCCTGTTGGACCCAGTATGATTATACTCGACAATAGCGCCTCGATAACTGCTCCAGCGCCGCCTAAGGGCGCCTCCGGTTGGTTTTCTACCTTCGGAGTAACGAAGACCTAAACCCGACAGGTTCCTGGCAATAGACTTTTAGATGCACAACAATAGCCATTTATCTGAGCTTTTCTAAAGGTAAATTCAAACTTTGATTTTGGTATCAATATCTATCAAGATTGCAATATAGTTTATCCTTCGAATCGCTTATTCATTAAATCGTCTCTGTAATTTGCGGTTAAAACACGAGTTAAATATCGAGCGAGTTCCGAATTTTGATTAATCTGAATAGATCCGGAAGCGAGTAAAAAACTCGATAGTTGTATTACTGGTAACAGTATCCTGTTAATTTTAAGGTTACCGTTTCAGTCCGATTTACCGATCTGTTCATCACATGATTCAGATGCCAATTTTCCTGACAATCCAGGCACCAATGAGCTTTTTACTTCGTATTGTTATATTTTTTAGCTTATCGATTTCAACTGTGATGGCTCAAAGCAAGGTTGATATCGAAATTTTGGGCCTTTCATCGACGCTCGAAAATAATGTTCGCCTTTATCTAAGTATTGCGCAGCAGCAAAATCATTCTTTGATCAGCGATGGGCGTTTGCATCGATTGCATCGAAAGGCCGAACAGGAAATTGCAGCTGCCTTGCAACCTTACGGATACTACCGACCCGTTATCGTCACTAGTTTGGATCAAAAAGACTCTAGTCGATGGAAGGCCAAATACCAGATCGACCCGGGTCCACAGTTAACCATGTCTGAATATCATTTTTATATAAGTCCGGGGATGACTGAAGATTCCGAATTCCAGCAGTGGACCAAAGCTCATGAACGACAACCCGGAAGTGTATTTACTCATTTATGGTACGAAAATTTTAAGTCGGGTCTGGTAAAACTGGCTGCAGAAAAGGGTTATCGGGATGCCCAGTTTACCGAACATAGGGTAGAAATTGACCTTGATGCCTATGTCGTAAGGGTTTTTCTTCGTTATGAAGGTGGCGAACGATATAAATTTGGCGAAGTTTTAATGCAACAAAATGTGCTCGACAACGATTTTTTGATGCGATATCTGACATTTGAACCCGGTGAGCCATACCTATTAGATAAGCTCGTCGAGTTACAGCAGGTGCTAAATGATACCCAGTATTTTAAAACGGTCGCGGTATCGACAGAGACGCCGAAGGTTGGCAGTAAACTTTTGCCGGTGGTTTTAAATTTGACACCGCGGAGGCAGCACCGATTCGAGACCGGTGTAGGTTATGGGACTGATACTGGCGCCCGTGCCAGATTTGGCTGGATTGTTCCTCGATTGAATCGACTTGGCCATCATTTTAATTCGGTTCTGGAGGTTTCGGAGCTGGGATATAAGGTATCGGGGAACTATAGAGTGCCAGTATTGAATCCCAGAACTGATCAGATCATTTTAAGCCTGGGAGAAGAGTTCGAGGATTTTGAAGATACCCAAACTACACTGCAAACACTGGGTATCAGTCTGGTCCATAGTCGAAGTCTATGGCGCGAAACACTGTCAATCAATTATCAGGAGGAAGATTTCGTTTCGGGTGATGACCAGGGTAATTCGCGACTGTTAATCCCGGGTATTAGCTGGAGCAGAACCTGGGGGAATGAATTTATTAATGTATTTGATGGTCTTCGGCTTGATCTGAGTATGCGAGGTGCCGAAAAAAATGTCAGCTCTGATATCAGTTTCTTTCAGTTGAGCGGATATTTGAAGGTTATTACACCGTTAAATCGACGTAATCGTATTATTACTCGAGGCGAATTTGGAAGTACAGAAACCAGTGAGTTTGAAAAATTGCCCTCGTCAGTTCGATTTTTTGCGGGCGGTGCGCAAAGCGTTCGCGGTTATCGATATCAATCGCTGGGTCCTAAAAATGACGATGGTGACGTGGTGGGTGGACGACACCTATTGACGGGTAGTATCGAATATGAACACTATTTCGACGATAACTGGGGTTTTGCGGTTTTTCTCGACGCAGGGAATGCGATAGACCAGTTCAATGAAGACCTCGAGCAGGGTGCTGGATTCGGTTTTCGTTGGAAATCGCCCATTGGTCTGGTTCGAATTGATCTGGCGTCCGCAATTAGTCTCGAGGGCAGTCCCTGGCGGTTACACATCAATATAGGCCCTGATCTGTGAGGGCACGACTTTTATTTTTAATCTTTATATTGCTCGGTATCCCGGTCGGTTTATTGTGCTGGTTAACGATGACCGAAAGTGGATTAAGGCAGGGTCTGCATTGGGCGGCTTTGGGTTATGGCCAAGACTTACAGATTCTGAGCTCGCGAGGGGCTCTTTTTGAAAAACCGCGGATATCAAAACTGACCTATCGACAGGGAAACAACGTATTTTCTGCAACTGATATTGAGCTGGACTGGAACCCTTCCAGTTTATGGCAATCTGTTGTCGATATTAATCGTCTGAAAATTAGAGCACTGGACGTCGCGATTGAAACTTCGGTAACAAGTGTCGTTGTGGCAGATAATTTCGAAACAGACAGCCATTTGTCCTTAAATCTGCCATTTGAAGTAATCCTCGGGCAGCTTGATATTGGCAAAATAAATATAAAAAAAAATGAGAATAATGTTGATATCGATTCAGTATCGGCAAGTATGGCCCTTAAAAGTGAATTTTTGCAAATTGATGAAATTAGCATCAATGGGAAAAACTTTTCTGCTCACCTGGCTGGGAACTGGGATGCCAGTAACAACTGGGCGCATAATTTTCAGTTGGAATGGCAAGCTCGATTGCCCTCAGGACATAATGTCGATGGCAGTGGAAACCTGAAAGGGCAGGCGGATAGTTCAAAATTAACTTTAAATAGTCAGGAATTCATTAATTTTAACCTGGCGCTTAATGTTCGGAACCTGCTTAATCAGCCGGACTGGCAGTTAGCATTAGATATTAAACCAGTCGATTTAGCCGATACTGATTTTGGCATTCCAGCTGTTATCGCCAGCGCACAATTAAAGGCTACTGGTGATTCGAAAAACATTTATGTGGAGGGATTATTTCAAGCGGGTTCCGATAGTTTAGGCGGGTTTAAAGGCAACTTCAAAATAAGTAGCACTGCGACCGAAAATGGATTTCAACAGGCCAATCTGACGTCCTTAACGATGTCTTCTGATTCTGGGCAATTGCAGGCGACGGGGATGATTGACTGGCAATCCGAATTGCGTTGGAACACCGATACACAAATCTCCAATCTAATGATCGAGGCCTTTCTTCCGGACTGGCCAGGATCAATAAGTGCGCGTGTCCAAAGTGATGGTCACTACGTCGGCACTCAATATCAGGCTGCAGCCCATGTCACCGATTTGCGGGGGAACATTAAGGGTTATCCAGTAGAAGGTGACGCAAAACTGAAGAGTGACAACGGTAAATTATCAGTAAGCGATCTGCAGCTAGTATCGGGTTCAAATAAAGTCACGTTAAATGGGGGTTTAGGCGAATTGCTTGCCTTGTCCTGGACGATGAACAGCGAACAGTTATCCCAAATATTTCCGCAGGCAGAAGGGAGTTTGACTGCAAATGGCGTTATTAAAGGCCGGCCCGAACTTCCGATATTTCAGGCCCGCTTTAACTCAGACTCGCTGCTATTCAGCAAGCAGGATTTGGGCGCGTTAACAGGCAAACTTGAACTTGTTACAGCAGGTGACTCGAGTATCGAATCGTTAACAGGGGTGTTGGATTTTGAGTCGAGTCTAATGGGCCACCTTGATGCGAGCTACAAATTGAACAAACGCGAGGTCTTAGCCCAGTTTAACGGTCTGGAAATTGAACATGTCAGTATTCGGTCGCAATTAGGAAAGCTGAGTGGAAACGGTTTGGTCGATTGGTATCCGGAGTTAATATGGAAAACTGATGTTGAGGTAACTGACGCAAACCCGGGATATTTCTGGCCTCAGTGGGGGAGCAATATTTCAGGCCATCTAATGACTAATGGTAGTCGGATTAACGAACAACTATTTGCAGATATCGAGCTGTCCGATTTTTCTGGACAGGTAAAAGACTACCCTTTGAATTTAAGTAGTAGATTAACCTGGAAAAATAATGCACTAGAAATTATAGAATTGAAGGCTCGATCAAATCAGACTAGCCTAATCGGTAGCGGCCGGATGGGTCAAAAAGTCGATTTAAACTGGGAGCTTGAGACCACTGATTTAAGTGACTGGCTTGACTTGGCGCAGGGCCAGTTAAAGGCACGGGGAAGTGTTAAAGGAAGTTATGATGTTCCGATTCTGGAATCGATATTTTCGGCCAAACTCCTCAATTATCACAGCTGGAACGCTGATTCTGCTGACGGATCGCTATATCTTAAATGGTCAGATAGCCCTGATCTGAGATTGACCTTAAACATTCCTCAATTCGAATTTGAAGGACGTCGATTTACAGATTTAAAAATTGACTCCGATTCAAAAATAGTCGATGCGCATGTCAAAGCTGATTTTTTAAATTTTGACGTCAAGTTACAGGGTGAGTTTGACAAAATGGGCTGGAAGGGACTGGTAACGCAAGCTAATATTAAAAGCCAGGAATACGGTGATTGGCATTTAAAATATCCTGCCAAACTCACTCTCCAGGAACATCAGCTTGAAATTAGCCGCGCCTGTCTGATCGAGGCTAGATCCGAAGTTTGTATAAAGGGTCATAGTTTGGATGGAAAGTTGAAAACAGATTTCCAGGCGACTGATGTTTCAACAAAAATGTTCCAGTCCTGGATAGGTGAAACTGTAATGATCGAAGGTCTGGCGAACGCCAGGGGAGAGTTCGAGCAACAAAAAGAAGGTCAGTTGTTCGGTGATTTACAGGTGGACATAACACCCGCAACCATTGTAGTGGGCGTTGCCGGGAAGGGACTCAAGGAAATTGCTGTTCAATCGGCTCAACTTTCGCTGCAGACTGGATTGACTGAGATTGAAACTAATTCCAGGATTGTTCTCGTTAATGGAGATTTCCTCGAAGCAGGTATCAATTTGCCAGGGGGCGACCTCCTTAATTTGAATATTAAAAATCAGACCATTGAAGGGAAAATTAACCTTTCACTAAAAGAGCTCGGACTGTTCGACTCCTGGGTGACCGAGGTCGAAAATGTGAGTGGCATTCTCATTGCTGAGCTAGATGTTTTTGGGACGATCGAAAACCCTCGATTGAAGGGAGCATTAAATATTGCTGATGCCGCTTTTTTTCATCCAGGAGCCGAAATCTATTTAGATGGCATTGATTTCAAAATCAAAGCTGATGCGAAAAACCGGTTTAATTATCGGGGGTCGGCATTAACAAGTGGTGGACAAATATCGGCTTCAGGTTCGGGTTCGGTGGATAACGACGGTTTTGTCAAAACAAATCTTGAGTTCAACGGAGCATCGCTGGATATTGCCCGACTTTTGGAACCCTGGGCTCCTGATCAAATGACATTAAAGGGCTTGATTGATTTCCATTCTTCACTGGTATTTAGATCACCCGATAATTTGACGGGGACAGCAAAACTTAAAGGTCAGGATGGTTTTTTTGAATTCCCGTTGGCTAATGGTGAGTCAGAACGCTGGCAATATAGAAATGCGGGATTGGAGCTGCAGTTGTCAGAGCGTGATATTAACGCACAAGCGCAAATGTTAATAGGTGACAAGAGTCAGGTGTCGGGCCATTTTAAATTGCCTATGGCAAAGTTATTAGCGCTTGATTTCTCTCGCCAAACAGTTTCGGCCGGCGTTGAATTAAACTTTGGAGAACTGGGATTTGTTGAGGCTGTCATACCTGATATTGATCAGATAAGCGGTAGTGTGCTGTTTAAGTTAGGCGTCACCGGAACACTGAAAGATCCGACGTATGACATTAGTAGTAAAATCTCGGATGCCAATCTGGTCATCCCGAGACTTGGGCTGTCCCTGAAAAATATTAGACATACGGGTTTTACGTCAGAAAAGAATCGATTCGATTTTAATCTGGTAGCAGAATCGGGTGACGGTGCTTTCAAGATAAAAGGGCATAGCCTGCTAGAGGCCCAAAATAGTTGGCAGACTTTCTTAAATATTTCGGGTTCTGATTTCGAATTGTCAAATATTCCAGAGGCATACATCCTCGCTAGCCCTAATCTCAATATTTCACTGAAGCATCATTCTATTGAAATTAAAGGCGATTTGTTGATTCCTTACGCGCGTCTTCAGCCTAAAGACTTTAGCACTGCCGCCCAGGTTTCTAGTGATACTGTGATTATCGATAGTAGCCATAAAGTTGAGTCAGGTTGGGAAATCAATAGTGAGGTTAATTTAATCTTGGGAGATAGAGTCAAATTCTTCGGCTTTGGCTTTGAAGGGAATTTAGGCGGTGCACTTTTTATTGAAGAAAAGGCGGGCCAACCCACTCGCGGAAACGGAGAAATCACCGTGTCTAGTGGTCGATATCTCGCCTACGGTCAACAACTCAACGTAGAAGCCGGGCGTTTGTTGTTCACCGGCGGCCCTATTACTAACCCGGGCATCGACGTTAGAGCGACGCGTAGAACAGGCCAAATTATTGCTGGAGTTCATGCATTGGGTCGGTTGAGCTCTCCCAGACTCGAGTTGTTTTCGATACCGGCAATGGGACAAACTGATATGTTGTCGTATCTGTTGCTGGGACGTCCGATGGAAAGCGCTTCCGGACAGGATAACAATATGGTGGCTCAGGCCGCTTTGGCCCTGAGTATTTCCGGGGGAGATAAAATTGCACGATCAATTGGGCAACAGTTGGGCTTTGATGAAATGCGCCTTGAAGGCAGTGAATCTGGCGATCAGGCTTCGCTCGTGGTCGGACGATATCTTTCACCTCAACTGTACATCAGTTATGGGGTAGGGCTTGTGGGGTCGTTTAATACCTTTGCGCTGCGCTACAGCATTTCGGAACAATGGCAGCTCAAGGCAGAAAGTGGAAAAGTTCAGGGAGCCGATATTCTCTATACCTTCGAACGGTAGATAGTCAGTTCGATGTCGTCGGAAAATTGGCGATCAACCCTCCAGAAGACCTACAATGTCAAAACAATGTAGTTAATTCACATTTAGTAGTCGAAGTTTTGGCAATCTCTACTAAACTCATTATCAAATTCAGTACTGTCAATTTTTCGACTGCTGAAGATCGAACAAGATTCTTTTTTAAGATTAAAAATTTTCCGAAGATTTGGTGTAATTAATCGTTTGATCGTCAAATATCTGGCGACTAAATTTAAACTGGCTAATTCAATTCTAGAAACGAGTAGTAAAAGATGATAGAACATGGTGGTAGTCATTCAGTACTGGTGATCGATAGTGACCAAGCCCGAGGTCGGTCTTTTTTAGCCGTGCTTGGCTTTATACAGGTGAATGCGAGACTTGTTATTCCTGAAGAGGTAGCGGAGATCAGTCAGCGTGAGCTGTTCGATTATCTGGCCATATTCAGTGTCGGTAATGAGAATATTACACGATATTTTTTGAATCGTAATCGCGAGGAAAAATGTCAGTATCCGGTGGTATTGATGGCTGATAAAACTGATTTAAATTCAGTCGATATCGTCGTTCAACTGCCCTATATAGCGGGTTTATGTTTTCAATCAGACTATTACTCACTGTCTCAGGTATTGGATACTGCTCGAGTTCACAATAAACGTGAGCGTCGGATGCACAATCGCGAATGCCAACCATTGATCGGCAACAGCAACTCAATTGAACGAATTAATTTGATGATTGATCAGGTCTCTGATACCAATGCATCGGTACTTGTATTGGGTGAGTCGGGTACCGGAAAGGAAGTCATCGCTAGAAATATTCATGCCCAATCGGGCCGAAACAATAAGCCGTTTGTTCCGATTAACTGCGGTGCGATTCCAGCCGAACTGTTAGAAAGCGAATTGTTTGGACATGAGAAAGGTGCCTTTACCGGAGCAATTAGCGCTCGTCAGGGGCGCTTTGAACTGGCCGAAGGGGGTGTTATTTTCCTTGACGAAATTGGCGATATGCCGCTGCCTATGCAGGTCAAACTTCTGCGGGTTTTACAGGAACGTTGCTACGAGAAGGTCGGCAGCAATAAATCTATTAAATCTGATGTACGAGTGATTGCTGCGACGCATCGTAGGCTCGAAGATTTAATCAGTGAAGGTAAATTCCGTGAAGACCTTTTTTATCGGTTAAATGTTTTCCCAATCGATGTACCGCCATTGTGTGAGCGAGCCGAGGATATTCCTCTGTTAATCGACGAAATGATCGCGCGAATCGCGCGTGAAAACAGAGGTTCGGTTCGATTTAGTCGCAAAGCGGTCGCGATGTTGCAACAGTATCGGTGGCCCGGAAATGTACGGGAACTGGCTAATTTAATTGAACGGATGGCTATTATTTATCCCCATGGTGTGGTCGATTCGAAAGATCTGCCTGATAAATATCGTACAGACGAAGATATCGCAGCAACAATGGAATTAATGGCACCATCGTTAAACCAACATGGCGGGCAAGGTGATTCTTTGATTGCTGAAATTCCCATCACTGGTATAGATATGAAGTTATATCTGAAAGAAATTGAAGTTTCGCTGATCGAACAGGCGTTGACTAAATCCGATAATGTAGTGGCCAGGGCTGCTTCAATGTTAAAAATGCGACGAACAACACTTGTCGAAAAAATGCGAAAATACAATATCGAGCGTCATGAATAACGTCATAAAAGTGGCGCTGTAAAATTCAACCTTTGGTAAGTATTTGTTTTTAAATAGAATAATTTTTCTGGTTCGACAAATGCAGCTTCCTGGGGTATGGAAACCCAATCTTCTCAGGAACTACTCGACCTAAACCAGCTTAAATCGGCTTTTGAGCAGTCTAATCGTCTCTCACAATCCCTCAACGATAGCTTTCACCAGATAAGTCAATCGGTACATCGGCTGTCTGCCCTGCCACCAACTTCACAGGCATCTATGATCCTGACCGATGTTAATGGGCAGGATTTGATCGATGCTATTCCTGGCGCCATTCTAATTCTTGATCCGCAGGGCGGTATTGCCAGTGCGAATAAAGCTGCCCGACATTTAATTGGAGAGCCATTACTGAACCAGTCATGGAGGGCGGTATTATCCCGAGTGTTTCTCGACGAACTTGATCAGGGTGAGTTAAAAACTAGAGATGGTCGCCAATTTAGTATTTCAACCCAACCACTTGGATTTCATCCAGGACAAATGTTGTTGTTAGGTGAAGTGACTGCCACTCGAAATCTTCAGAAGGCGGCACAACAAAATCTACATTTGGTGTCGATGGGGAAAATGATGGCGAGTCTCGCGCATCAAATTAGAACGCCATTGGCTTCTACGATGTTGTATCTGTCCCAGCTAGTTAAGGGCGGATCAAATGCGACCAAAAATAAAAAATTTAGCGAGAAGGCTCTGGCAAGAGTCAGACATATTGAATCGTTGATTAATGACATGCTGGTGTTTGCCCATGGTGGACAATTTAAGACCAGTCGTTTTTCGATTCGCGCCTTACTCGATGAATTACGCGATCAGCTGGCAGCTGAACTCGATTCAAAAAAAGCCCAGTTACTCATCGCGCCTGACATCCCGGATGTTGAATTACATGGTAATCGTCAGGCCTTACTAGGTGTTTTTGCAAACCTTTGTATTAATGGTATTCAGGCCACTAATGGCCCGGCAGTGATAAAAATTAATGCGCGAATAAATCGATTTGGACAACTCAGTTTGCTGCTCCGGGACAATGGTAAGGGGTTTGATATGTCTGAACGAAAACATATCTTTGACCCATTTTATTCGACCAAAGAAACCGGCAGTGGCCTTGGATTAGCGGTTGTAAAGTCAGTCATCGAATCTCATCAGGGCTTTGTGGCTGTCGCGTCACGCCCTGGAAAAGGTACACGGTTTAAATTGTTTTTACCCTGCCATGAAACAGTGAAAACACAAATTAGTGGCAAATAAGATTAGTAGTTAAAGAGGATAGATAATGGTTGATGTACTAGTAGTAGAAGATGACAAAAACTTACGAGAAGCCATATGTGATGTCTTTGAAATGAATGACATTAGTTTTCATGATGTTGAGAACGGGCATGCGGCCCAGCAGTTCTTAGATGAGAATAAAGCGTCCGTAGTATTGAGTGACGTACAAATGAGTCCGGGGAATGGATATGAATTACTTGAGTCTATTCGGCGCAGCACGCTTGATGTTCCGGTTATTTTGATGACAGCTTACGGATCTATTCCTCAGGCGGTTGATGCAATGCAGGCGGGTGCGGTGGATTATCTGGTCAAACCTTTTGAGGTTAATAGCCTGGTATCTACTGTTAAAAACCGAATTGAGAGTCGACCGCAACAGAATAATTTAATTGCAGTAGATAACCTGAGCATTCAGGTTATGGAGCTCGCATCTAGAGTCGCGGATAGTGACGCTACTGTCATGCTAAATGGAGAAAGCGGTGTGGGTAAAGAAGTTTTTTCCCGATATATTCATGATCAATCATCGCGCGCTAATCAGCCTTTTGTTGCCATTAACTGTGCCGCGATTCCGGAAAATATGCTTGAAGCTGCGTTGTTTGGATATGAAAAGGGTGCTTTTACCGGGGCTGTCAAAGCCAGTGCCGGAAAATTTGAAATAGCGCAAAACGGAACCTTATTGCTCGATGAAATTACTGAAATGGATCTTGCGCTCCAGGCCAAAATTCTAAGAGTGCTGCAGGAAAAAGAAGTCGAACGAATCGGTTCGCACCAGGCTATTCGTCTGAATGTGCGGATTATTGCAACGACAAACCGAAATCTCAGAGAAGAAGTGGCTCAAAATCGATTTCGCGAAGATTTGTTTTATCGATTGAATGTTTTTCCAATTTCAATTCCATCACTACGCCAAAGACCCGATGATATAATTCCTTTGGCGAAAAGTATTATTGCGCGATATAGCCGGGCGGCGGGTGAGGTCATTCGCCTTTCATCTGATGCGTCTGAATTTCTTCGCCAGCATGATTGGCCGGGTAATGTTCGTGAACTGGATAATGTCATTCAACGAGCATTGATACTGAAACATGGATCTGAAATCCGAGCTAAAGATATCATGCTGGAATCAAATTTCGGCAATACAACGGCAATAGTTTCGGCACCTGAACCGAGTGATCTGGGTTCGGATCTGCGAGACCGTGAGTCGGAGTTAATTCTACAAACCTTAAAAAACCTGAAAGGAAGCCGAAAGAAAACAGCCGAAAAACTGGGTATCAGCCCTAGAACACTGAGGTACAAATTAGCGCGAATGCGTGAAGAAGGTGCGGAAGTTCCCGATTAGTCCTTACGGAAATAACTTTATCAAGCCAGAAGATTCTGATCGTTTAAAAATTGATGCAAGCGATGCTCGACATAAGTTGTCTGCTTTAGTTGGTAGCTGTTCGCGAAACCAGCGTGGCCACCTTTAGATGATAATTCCAGCTCAACACTTGAAGATAACTCCGAGGGTTCCGGGAATACACTACAATTCATAAATGGGTCATCTGAAGATTGTATTAAGAGGGTTGGTATGTTGATTTTTTTAAGAAACTGGCGTGAACTGCAGCGCTGGTAATAATCTTCCGCGTTATCAAATCCATGCACAGGGGCGGTAAAAAAATGATCAAACTGCCTGAAATTTTTCATACTGGCTGGATCAGGGAAGTCTATTTTAGTTTGATCTAGTAAGGCTTGTTTATATTGCATCTTACGGATTAATCTTTTTAATAAAATCGACTGATAAATTCGGGCAAATCCCTGATTTAATACATCTGAACAAATACCGAGCTCTAACGGAACAGATACCACCATAGCTGCCTGGACGAGCGGGTTCGTTTCAATATCTTCTCCGAGGTATTTAAGAATGATATTGCCCCCAAGGGAATAGCCAAGCAAGGCAACCTTTGATACCGACTGCTCTTTGAGATGCGTTAGAACGCGCTTAAGATCATCAGTTGCACCGGAATGGTAACTCCTCAGTAAACGGTTAGGTTCCTCACTGCAATTGCGGTGATGCATAAATACGGCGCCGATTCCAGACAGATTGCAAAAGTTCATAACACGTTTGGCATAGGCCGAATGAATGGAGCCTTCCAGTCCGTGCAAGATTAATACAGGTGTATCTGTTTGATGTTGACCGTGTAATAAATCGATGAAATCACCGTCTTCTAGTTCTAACCGTTCCGGTCTGCAGACGGGGAACGGTGGATGAACAATATTGGGTAAAATTGTCTGAAGGTGTCGATTGGACATTAAAGCGGCTGCTTTAAATGGGCTCTGTATAATCATGGTTAATAGCTAGATTCTAATTTCTGTTAATCTAGCATGTCAGTCGGCGCTCGACTAATGGTCAGGTTGATCCATCAGAGTAGGATAATATCTCCTGACGTCGATTGTAATTATCTAATTTTTTGGCTAGCCTTCCCAATCCTAATTGATAGTCCGATTTATGACCGACGTGTCTCAGCTTGAAATTTCTGCCTTGTCCTGTATCAGAAACGACAGAGTATTATTCGAAGATTTGAGCCTGTCACTAACAGCAGGGCAAATGCTATTGGTCGAAGGACCCAATGGCAGTGGCAAAACTAGTTTGTTAAGAATTTTAACCGGTTTGAAACTAGCGGATTATGGTGACGTTTTGTGGCGTGGTCGGTCGATTTCAGAACTTGCCGGAGTATATTACGAACAGCTTAATTATATTGGTCATCACGACGGTGTTAAACAGGAATTAACCTGTCTTGAAAATTTGCAAATGGCCAGGGCTATGGGCATAGCATCCTCTCTAGATCTCGATGACATCTTGCGAAGTGTAAAACTCTATCGTTATGGGGATAATCCAACTGGAAGTCTGTCTGCTGGCCAAAAACGACGGTTAGCCTTAGCGCGCTTATTTGCGACAGAATCCAGATTATGGATTCTCGATGAACCTTTTACTTCGCTCGATAAATCGAGTATGTCTGAGTTCGAATCTCGATTTGAGTTATTTCTCCAGGACGGTGGCATCATTATCATGACCTCGCATCACGATCACGTGCTTGCCGGTGCCGATTTACAGCGATTGCAATTATGAACCTTGGCCGCATCTCTCTGTCTCAGGCGTTTATATTTTTATTGAAACGGGATTTATTACTGGCTTATCGAAATCGGGCCGAGTTCGTTAATCCACTATTATTTTTTGTTATGGTAATAACACTGTTTCCGCTGGCGATTGGAGCTTTTCCGGAGCTTCTCTCAAGGATTTCACCGGGAATTATATGGGTGGCGGCCCTTCTGGCGTCAATGTTGTCTTTAGACGCCATATTCCGTTCTGATTTTGACGATGGATCGCTCGAGCAGATGCTACTTAGTGCTCATCCAGTCGCAGTGCTGGTTATCGCTAAAATCGTTGCTCACTGGTTAGTGACTGGTTTACCATTATTAATGGTGTCACCCGTGCTCGCCGAAATGCTGGGAATGCCAGATGAAGCCCGAGGGACCATGATGTTAAGTATTTTAATCGGAACACCGGTATTGAGTTTGATAGGATCTATTGGCGTGGCTTTGACTGTCGGATTGAGGAAGAGTGGTATAATACTATCGCTGCTGGTGCTTCCGCTTTACGTTCCTGTGCTTATTTTTGCAGCCAGTGCGATCGATTCCGCGGCTAGTGGACTGGACGTTTCGATGCAAATTAATATGTTGTTGGCCTTTCTATTTCTGGCCTTGTCACTGGCTCCCTGGGCTACTTCGGCGGCCTTGAAAATGAGTATGAGTTAAAGATTAAATATGTTTTTATGGTTTCATAAATTGGGTTCGCCACCGCATTTCTATCGAATTGCAGGCATTTGGTTACCCTGGCTTACGACAATTTTTGTCCTGTTGCTGGTTTCAGGCTTATATGGTGGTTTGATCTTAGCGCCACCTGATTATCAGCAAGGCGACAGTTATCGAATAATTTTTATTCACGTTCCGTCTGCCTGGATGTCGCTCATTATTTATATGGTAATGGCTGTTTGCGGACTGGTGGTGATTGTCTGGCGAATGAAAATGGCTGAAGTAGTCCTCATTTGTAGTGCCCCGATTGGTGCCAGCTTTACCTTTCTCGCTCTGGCGACAGGATCTTTGTGGGGAAAACCGATGTGGGGCACCTGGTGGGTTTGGGACGCGCGTTTAACTTCTGAACTCATACTATTATTTCTCTACCTGGGTGTAATCGGTTTACAGGGTGCTATCGAGGATCGACGGGTTGCGGCTCGAGCAGTTTCGATTCTGGCATTGGTGGGCGTTGTTAATATTCCCATCATTCACTACTCGGTTGAATGGTGGCATTCTCTGCATCAGGGACCGACTGTGACCAAGTTTGATGCGCCTTCAATTCACTGGAGTATGCTGATTCCATTGCTATTGATGGCCTTATCATTTCAGTTTTATTTTGCGGTTGCGCTGTTTCATCGATGTCGAGCTGAGCTTCTGGACCGCGAACGAAACAGTAAATGGGTTCAGGAACTTACAGGGGGGACATAATGTCAGAATTTTTTAACATGGGTGGCTATGCCGCATTTGTCTGGCCTTCTTATGGCTTAACCGCACTGGTTATGTGGTTGAACTGGTATTTACCCCGTTTGGAACATCGTAAATTGTTGTCGCAATTAGAACGAAAAAACCAATCCAACGAAGACTGATATGACACCTGCTAGACAGAAAAGATTATTCCTGATTGTACTGATGATCACTGGAGTTGCGGTGGGAGTCACTTTTATTTTCAAATCATTACTGAATGAAAATACCATGTTTTTCATTCCGCCTGCCGATATTAAAGCAGGCAAGGCTCCGGTTGACCGATTGTTTCGGGTCGGAGGTATGGTTGTCGACGATAGTATTCGGCGGCCGGGTGATGGTTTGACGGTACTATTTGAGTTAGCGGATAATTTTGAACAGGTAACCGTTCAGTACACGGGAATTCTGCCCGACTTATTTCGCGAAGGTCAGGGCATAGTGGCTAATGGCCGACTCAACAAAGAGGGTCGATTTGTGGCAGAAGAAGTGCTGGCGAAGCATGACGAAACTTATATGCCACCCGAAGTCGTGGAAGCCATGAAACGAAAAAATAATAACAACGAGTCTGTTTACTAATGATTCCTGAAATTGGTCAATTCGCATTATTGATGACACTGGTCATCGCTATATTCCTGTCGGTTATACCTATGGCTGGTGCCGGTTTTGGTTATCAGCGCTGGATGAACTTTGCAGTGCCGGCAGCACTGACCCAATTACTATTCGTCGCTATATCTTACGGTTGTTTAACCTGGGCATTTATCAATAATGATTTTTCCGTGTTGTATATCGCGCAGAACTCTAATTCGGAACTGCCATTGATCTATCTTATTTCAGGCGTCTGGGGTGGACACGAAGGTTCACTTTTATTATGGGCCCTGGTCCTTGGGATCTGGACGGGCGCAGTGGCCGCTTTTTCTCCATCGGTGCCGCGTATAATGCGTGCGCGTGTTTTGTCTGTTTTAGGCATGATCAGCACCGGGTTTTTACTGTTTATCGTTATGACTTCGAATCCTTTTGAACGATTATTTCCTGGAGCGGCAGAGGGCCGGGACTTGAATCCTTTATTGCAGGACATTGGTCTCGCGATACATCCACCGATGCTTTATTTGGGTTATGTTGGATTTTCGGTAGCGTTTGCTTTCGCCATTGCGGCGCTTATTTCAGGGCAGGTTGATTCGGCCTGGGCCCGTTGGTCACGCCCCTGGACGAATTTGGCCTGGTTGTTTTTAACGCTGGGAATCGCGTTGGGGAGCTGGTGGGCCTATTACGAATTAGGCTGGGGCGGTTGGTGGTTCTGGGATCCGGTTGAGAATGCGTCGTTCATGCCCTGGTTGATTGGTACTGCTTTGATGCATTCTTTGGCGATTACTGAAAAGCGTGGCACCTTTAAAGCCTGGACCGCATTACTTGCAATATTTGCATTCTCGTTAAGTTTACTTGGGACCTTTCTGGTGCGATCGGGTGTTCTAACCTCAGTTCATGCTTTTGCTTCTGATCCGGAACGAGGAGTTTTTATTTTGGCCTTCCTGATTGTGGTTGTAGGTAGTTCATTATTATTATATGCGTGGCGCGCGCCACGATTAAAAAATGCAGCATCGACCGGATTGCTGTCACGCGACTTTGCTTTGTTGGGCAATAATATATTTTTGACAGTCGCAGCTGCTGCAATACTGCTAGGTACGCTTTACCCAATCGCAATTGATGCAATGGGTGGAAAGATATCTGTCGGCCCCCCTTATTTTAATGTGGTGTTCCTGAGTTTGACCGCACCGTTGGGCTTTCTAATTGGAATTGGCATGCTTATTCGTTGGAAAAATGACTCGGTGCAACGATTGGCCGATAAATTAAAGTGGCCTCTTCTGTTTGCGATTGTTTTGGGGGCCGCACTGGCTCTAGTTCAGACCGAGTGGCATTGGCAGGCTATGCTAGGTTTATCAATGGCGGTCTGGATACTTTTTACAGTTGTAATTTCACTCCGTGATCGATTTCGCAACAGACCGTTACTCGCGAGTTTAATGGCAACATCCTCCGGGTACTACGGTATGATTTTGGGCCATCTAGGGATCGGCGTTTTTATCGTTGGGATCACGCTAACGGGACTTTACAGTGTAGAAAAAGATCTTCGGATGGAACCCGGTGATCGTTACGAAGTAGCGGGTTATCAGTTTCTGTTTAATGGCGTCAAAAATATGGATATAAAAAATTATCGTGCAACTCGCGGTGATTTTGACGTTATTTCAATTGACGGTGATTTTGTAGCGAATTTAAAGCCGGAGAAACGTGTTTATCGAGTTCAACAATCACCAATGACCGAAGCTGCTATTGATGCCGGTTTAACCCGGGATCTTTTTATTGCGTTGGGCGAGCAATTGAACGATTCAGGCGCCTGGTCAGTCCGTATTTACCACAAACCGTTTATACGCTGGATATGGATGGGTGCCATTATTATGGCCCTGGGTGGATTAATGGCAGCATCCGATCGCCGTTATCGTCGATATTCGAGATCGAGCCATACCGTGCCGTTGAATGATTCAATGGGAGTTGCTGGTTAATGCGGTTTGCCGTTCCTGTCATTGGTTTTTTCTTAATGGTCGGTTTACTGGGTTACGGTTTAAACCTCAAGCCAAAAGAAGTTCCATCACCTCTCATTAACAAACCTGCACCTGAATTTAATTTACCCATATTGGGCTCTCCTTCATTTACCCTCGACCGGGAACAAATGCTAGGCCAGGTTTGGGTACTAAATGTCTGGGCGTCCTGGTGTGTATCCTGTCGGGCTGAGCATGAAGTTATTACTCATCTGGCTGAGAAAAAACTGGTACCAGTGGTCGGCTTAAATTATAAAGATGCGCCGGGTGACGCACAGGAATGGCTCTCAAAAATGGGTGATCCCTACATGTTAAGTATCAGCGATATCGAAGGTAGAACTGGAATCGACTGGGGTGTTTACGGTGTGCCTGAAACGT
>JBLIOG010000056.1:0-18024 GCA_047639625.1 Gammaproteobacteria bacterium | reverse complement strand
TCATTCCAATTGCAGTCTCGGGATTATTGTCGCAAAGAACCATCACGATAATTTTTGCCTCGCTGGCGACCCTGGGGCTATTCGCTGAATATATTTACTCTTCAATCAATTTACCTAATTTTAACGGTAACTCGACTCAAGTTGGTATTTTGGGCGCCACTTTATTCGCAACAGCAATTATCACCCATCATTTGATCAACCGGCTACGGAGCAGTGAGCAAGTCATTAAACAACGCGAACGCGATCTAGCCCGCCTATCGGCACTCAACCAGGATATTATTGATAACTTACAGGCTGGCGTAATCGTATTAACTGAAACTCATGCCGTCTATCATATAAACCAGGCCGCCCAGAAATTGCTGGCAACCCCTGCCCAGAACAACTTTAACCTCGCCGAAGATAGTCCGAAGCTGTTCGCCGTGCTTAATAGCTGGTCTGAATCGACAGATCAGGATCAACTATTTCTCCCAGGACAAACCGGCATAGATAACCTGCAGGTCAGTTTCCGCCGGTTGGGCACACAAGAACAAACCTACGTCATGGTGTTTCTAAATGATGTCACCTCGATACGGACCAGCATGCAGCAGGCTAAGCTGGCATCGCTCGGACACTTAACCGCGAATATTGCTCATGAAATAAGAAATCCGCTCGGCGCTATATCCTATGCAGCTCAGCTACTTTCCGAAAATGTAGATCTCCCCGAATCCGAATTAAGAATGACCCAGATCATCACTCAGCATACAGATCGGATTAATCACATCATCGAAGATATTTTGAAAATTTCGAGGGGCAGTGCAACTGCAATTGAAAGCTTCAGTTTAGGCGAATGGCTAAAGCGATTTTTGGAGGATTTTTATCTAAGTGAACAGACTAATAGCCACCACTTCAGTCTCGAAGTTAACGTACCCGAACCCATCATCAAATTTGATTCCGGCCATTTAAGACAAATCATGACCAATCTCTGCCACAATGCTCTCACCCATGGTGACAAGGATAAACCGATTAGCATTCAAGCTTACACAAACGACAATAATATGATAACCATTGAGGTTGCAGACTCGGGTCCGGGAATAGATACAGATAGTCTCGATAAAATTTTTGAACCGTTTTTTACCACTAGCCATCAGGGGTCAGGACTAGGGCTGTATATTGTCAGTCAGTTATGTGATTTAAATGATGCGTCTATATCGGCGGCACGAAATGACCGCAATGGCACCAGTTTTATCATTCAGGGCCAACCTGGCATTAGCCCCCCAGATTTAGCCATTCAAACCTCATCATGAACAAACAACGCGTTCTTATTGTTGATGACGAACCCGACATCCGAGAATTACTTGAAATTACGTTAATGCGCATGGGTCTAGATACCCGTAGCGCGGAAGACTATAGCAGCGCAACTCGAATACTCAAGGAAGAGAGTTTTGATCTCTGTTTAACTGATATGAAACTTCCCGATGGTGATGGCATTGCATTGGTTGAATACATACAGATTAATTGCCCTAATATTCCAACGGCTGTTATCACCGCTCATGGCAGCATTGACATGGCCATCGGAGCGATGAAATGTGGCGCGTTTGATTTTGTCTCTAAACCGGTGTCCCTCGACACACTGCGTAATCTGGTTGATAAAGCTTTAACTTTACCAAAGCCCGCAGAGACCATCGATATGACTATCAATAGTCGATATCAAATTATTGGTGAAAGCCCGAACATGATCGATTTACGGCGCTCGATCAGTAAATTCGCCCGCAGTCAGGCGCCCGTATTCATACAGGGAGAATCTGGTACTGGTAAAGAGTTAGTTGCCCGGCAAATTCATATACAGGGTTCCCGCTCTGCAGCGCCGTTTATTGCCGTCAATTGTGGCGCCATACCTGCCGAATTAATGGAAAGTGAGTTTTTCGGGCACATAAAAGGCAGTTTTACGGGGGCCAGTAGTGATAATGACGGATTGTTTAAAGCGGCACACGGTGGCACATTATTTCTCGATGAAATAGCTGATCTTCCACTCGCTATGCAGGTTAAATTGCTGCGAGTCATTCAGGAGAAAAGCATCCGCCCGGTTGGATCGGCAATAGAAACCAGGATCGATGTTCGAATTATCAGTGCTTCGCATAAAAACCTGGACGATATGGTACGCGAAGGTCAATTTAGACAAGATCTGTATTATCGAGTCAATGTCATTGGGGTCAGCACACCACCCCTTCGCGAGCGACATCAGGACATTGAGCTATTGGTCAGCAATATTCTGCAGCGATACAATCTTGAAAATCAAACACACATTGAATGTGATGTCTCAGCACTTCAGAGTCTTACCCATTATTCTTTTCCTGGTAACGTACGAGAACTCGAAAATATTCTCGAACGAGCAACAGCACTCTGTGAAAATAATGAAATTAAACCTTTCGATCTCCAGTTGCCTGAGTCAGATACATCATCTGTAATCGACCTTCAGACGATGACGCAAACCATTGAGAAAAATCAAATAGCCCAGGCATTAGAAACCAATCGCTGGAATCAGTCGGCTACTGCCCGAGTACTGGGGATTACGCTTCGGCAGTTACGATACAAGATTGAAAAACTTGGGTTGCGCAAAACCTGACAAAATTCGTCAACATTTGACATTATTGTCAAAACACATTGTCAAATATCTTTTTACCATATACCGATAATAACCTAACCTATTGATTTTTAAAGACTTATTATTTTAGTATAAAATTGGCACCAGCATTGCTTAGTACTACAACATGAAAGGACTTAAGTCGATTTCAGATAAACTTTTTTATTCTATCAATCCATGAGGAAATACATATGAAGAAGCAACAAGCTGGTTTTACATTGATCGAACTGATGATCGTAGTCGCCATTATCGGCATTCTCGCCGCCATCGCGATTCCACAATATGCAGATTACACGCAGCGTTCTAAAGTTTCTGGCGCCCTTGCAGGTGCAAGCAGCTTTAAAACAACGGTTGCTCTGTGTTTTCAAACTCTCGGCACTTTGACTGGCTGTAACCATAATACAAACGGAATTCCTCAGACAATAGCAGCTACTGGTACTATCAACTATATTACCAGTCTTACCGTTGCCGATGGTGTAATCGACTTATTAACCACTGCCGTTGATTCAGCCGGCACCGAATTGGATATCGTATTGACGCCTGATGTAAGTTCGGGTGCTGCTATCCAGTGGGATCTTTCAGGAACCGGTTGTACTGAAGCGGGCCGCTCAATCAGCTGTACAGGTACCTAGTAATCTGATCAGCCATTGCTTTAACTTTAAAGCAATCATGGAAAGGGCCCTTCGGGGCCCTTTTCTTTTTGCCAGTGTTAATATACAAGAAACGACAAAACCTATAATATACAGGCTGTTATAAGAACTTTCGACTTTATCCCCGAAGAGCAAAAATATGGTTGCTAGCCAAATGAATCTAACCGGTATTGCACGTAAGCTTGTTCTCGACAATCACCTAGACGAAAGTACAGCCATAAACGCTGTCGAAAAAGCCAGGCAGGAAGGTGTTCAGCTCTCCAGTTATCTGGTCGATAATAAAATTGTTGGTTCATCAGTCATCGCGATGATTTCATCTCAGGAATTTGGATTACCGGTGTTTGATTTATCGGTCATGGACATTGAATTCGCAGCATTTTCAATTGTCGAAGAAAAACTGATTACCAAATTAAACGCCCTCCCCCTGTTTAAACGGGGTAACAAACTATTTGTAGCCATATCCAGTCCGACCAATACCCAGGCACTTGACGAGTTCAAATTTGCAACCGGGTTATCAACCGAACCCGTTCTAGTTCAGGAAGATCAGTTAAAAATACTGATGGAAAAAGCCGTCGATGCAATGGATACGAATCTAGACGACGGCCTCGACGACGACCTCGAAAACCTCGATATTGCTGCAGAAGAAGAAGAACAAGTGGCATCCAGGGCCGATGCCGAAGATGCACCGGTTGTAAAATATGTGAACAAAATACTACTCGATGCGATTAATAAGGGTGCTTCAGATATTCACTTCGAACCTTACGAAAAAAGATTCCGAGTTCGATATAGAGTCGATGGAATACTGGCCGAAGTGGCATCACCACCCCTTAATATTTCCGCAAAGTTGACCGCTCGAGTGAAGGTCATGTCGCGAATGGACATTTCAGAAAGGCGAGTTCCGCAGGATGGCCGGATTAAATTAAAACTCTCCAAAAAACGTGCGATCGATTTTCGTGTTAATACCTGTCCTACTTTGTTTGGCGAAAAAATTGTACTCAGGATATTAGATCCATCGAGTGCTCAGCTCGGCATTGATGCATTGGGTTACGAACCCGAGCAGAAAGACCTCTACATGAAAGCGCTTGCTAATCCATATGGAATGATTTTAGTCACCGGGCCTACCGGCAGTGGTAAAACAGTTTCCCTCTATACCGGATTAAACATCCTAAACGTTCCTGAAACTAATATATCCACAGCTGAAGACCCTGCAGAAATAAATCTCGAAGGCATTAATCAGGTTAATGTTAACGACAAAGTCGGTTTGACCTTTGCCGAAGCGCTGAAGGCATTTTTACGACAGGATCCAGACATTATCATGGTCGGCGAAATACGTGATCTGGAAACCGCCAGTATTGCGATCAAGGCCGCTCAAACAGGTCACCTTGTGTTATCAACATTGCACACGAATGATGCGCCACAAACCTTGACTCGCCTTATGAATATGGGTGTTCCAGCGTTTAATATAGCGACTTCGGTCACCTTAATTATTGCACAAAGGCTCGGACGCAGACTTTGCAGTCACTGCAAGACCCCCGAAGAGCTGCCCGAAGAAACCCTCAAAGATGAAGGTTTTAATGAAGAAGATATTGCCGAAGGTTTTGAAGTTTATAAAGCTGTCGGTTGTGACCAATGCTCGAAGGGCTATAAAGGACGCGTTGGCATATACCAGGTTATGGCTATTTCTGAAGAAATGTCCCGACTTATAATGGGTGGAGCAAATTCGATTGACCTCGGCGATCAGGCTAGAAAGGAGGGAATTCCGGATTTACGGCGCTCAGCCTTGGTAAAAATAAAACAGGGACTGATCAGCCTAGAAGAAGCTAATCGAGTTACCAAGGACTAATTAACATGGCCAAGAAAAAAGTAGTTGAAAAAATCGAATTTACCTACGAAGGAACTAATCGGGGAGGAGGCAAGGTAAAAGGCGATATCTATGCCTTGAACGATACGCTAGCCAAGAGTGAACTGCGAAAACAGGGAATAAATCCGCTTAAAGTTAAGAAAAAGCCTCAGCCTCTCTTTGGTGGTGCTGCCAAGATCACCCCAAGTGATATCGCAATATTCGCGCGACAAATGGCAACAATGATGTCAGCCGGTGTGCCACTCGTTCAATCCTTTGAGATCATCGGCCTGGGTAGCGACAATAAAACGATGCAAAAACTCATTTTTGGCATTAAAGCTGAAGTTGAGGGCGGTGTACCACTTGGGGAAGCCTTGTCCAAATTCCCATTATATTTTGACGCATTGTTTGTCAATCTGGTAGCGGCGGGTGAAGCTTCAGGTGCCCTGGAAACAATGCTCGACAAATTAGCAACCTATAAAGAAAAAACTGAAGCCTTAAAAGCAAAAGTAAAAAAAGCTCTATTTTATCCAATTGCTGTAATGGTCGTAGCTTTTATAGTGACGGTTATACTACTGGTATTTGTAGTCCCACAATTTGAAGAACTATTCGAATCTTTTGGTGCAGATTTGCCTGCAATGACTCAGTTTGTTATAAACCTTTCCGAGTTTATGCAGCAATGGTGGTATATCATTGTAGCTGCGGTAGGTGGTGCTTTTTGGACCCTAATGTATTTTAAGAGAACCTCAAAGAAGGTACAGGAAGCATTTGACCGGATCTCGCTCAAAGCGCCTGTCATTGGTGATATTACAACCAAGTCGGCTATTGCCCGTTTTTCCAGAACTCTCGAAACCATGTCGGCCGCCGGTGTACCTTTGGTCGAAGCCATGGAATCAGTCGCCGGCGCTACTGGTAATGTTATTTATTATAATGCCAGTATCAAAATCAGAGATGAAGTATCGCAAGGTACTCAATTACAAACCTCCATGCGAAACACGGGGTTGTTTCCTAATATGGCCATACAAATGGTATCAATTGGCGAAGAAGCGGGTTCTTTAGACTCCATGCTAGCTAAAGTCGCGGATTTTTATGAAACTGAAGTTGATAACGCGGTCGACGCATTAACCTCATTATTAGAACCCATCATTATGGCGGTATTAGGGGTCCTGGTCGGTGGACTTATCATCGCAATGTATCTGCCAATCTTCAAATTGGGTTCCGTGGTTTAATCGCCGCAGGCCAATCATTTGATTCAAAATTTGATTTATTTTTTCACCGAGTTTTCAGCGGCCTGGTTAGTTTTCCTATTCATACTAGGTTTACTGGTTGGCAGTTTCTTAAACGTCGTGATATATCGATTGCCGGTTATGATGCAGCGCGAATGGCGTAGCGATTGCCTTGAGTTCCTCGAACAGCCTGCTGACTCAGTAACCCCGGAGCCTTTTAATTTGAACCGCCCTCGTTCGCGTTGTGGACATTGTGGACATCAGATAACCGCACTAGAAAACATTCCAGTCCTCAGCTTCCTCTTGCTCCGGGGAAAATGTTCCTCTTGTAAAACTTCATTATCGATACAGTACCCGTTGGTGGAGATTTTCACTGGTTTTATATCCCTGATTATTGGTTGGTATTTTGGTGTTTCGATCGAAGCAATTGCAGGTTTAATTTTTAGCTGGTCACTCATCGCGCTGTCTGGAATTGATATTGGCCATAAGTTATTACCTGATAGCATCACCCTTCCCTTAATGTGGTTGGGAATCCTTTTGGCATTGTTTAATGTTTATATTGATTTAAGTACGAGTGTCATTGGGGCGATGGCTGGATATCTAAGTCTCTGGTCGGTGTACATTGTATTCAAACTGGTCACCGGGAACGAAGGTATGGGTCATGGCGATTTCAAATTGCTGGCAGCCCTCGGGGCCTGGGTTGGCTGGAAACTACTGTTTGTTATTATTCTCACCTCTTCGGCGGTCGGCGCGGCTTTCGGCCTTACAATGATTCTCCTGAAACGAAATCAAAGAGGCACGCAAATTCCATTTGGACCTTATCTAGCTGCGGCTGGCTGGCTTTGCTTTCTCTGGGGCTATCCAATCCTGGCATTTTATCAATCGATGCTTTAGACCAACATGTTTTCGGTCGGATTAACAGGTGGCATCTGTTCGGGAAAATCAGCTGTTAGTCGGGCTTTTGATCAATTGGGTGTCGAAATAATTGATACCGATATTATTAGCCGCCAGTTCATGGAAATTGATCAGCCTGCCTATATTGAAATTCGACAGAAGTACGGTTCGTCAATTCTGCAGGAGCAGCAAGAACTGGATCGAAAGAAACTCCGCGAAATTATTTTCAGCGACCCATTGCAAAAGCAATGGCTGGAAGAGCTACTCCACCCCTTAATCTACCAGGAGACTCAAAATAAAATCCAATCCAGCCATACCGGTAGCTACGCCATAGTGGTGGTGCCGCTCTTAATTGAAGCCGGTTACAAAAATTTAGTGGATAGAATTCTGGTTGTAAATTGTTCCAGGCCGATTCAAATTGAACGCTTAATGAAAAGAGATAATATCGATCGAAACCTTGCCTTGCAGATGATTTCACAGCAGTTATCAAATTCGCAAAGACTTGAATATGCAGATGACGTACTTGATAATCAATCCAATCTTTCTAATCTTCAGCAACAGGTGTTAAAACTTGATTCTTGCTATAGGCAGATATCTGATACAGCGTTAGTGTCTGATATTTGACATAGCGCCGAACTGCGTATTTTTGACATTTTTCAGTTATAATCTGCCGACTTTTTGTCTATACAGTATCTATGCCAGTAAAGTATCAAATATTTGAACAACCCTTAAATGAACGCATCCGTATGTGTTTAAGAATAGAAACATTGATGCGGCGTTATCATTATTTCGAATCATTAAAGGGCGATTGGAGCGCATATAACGCTGTACTTGGAATTCTGGAAGTAACAGCATTACTCGAGCGTGGGGATTTCAAGCAAGAGTTAATGAAAGAGCTTGAGCGTCAGCACAATGCGTTGAAAGCACTGGATAATCATGATGGTGTCGACAAGTCGAAGCTCAGATTAATTTTGGAAAAACAGAAAAAATCGCTCGAAAAACTACATCATCTCGACGGTAAACTCGGAGAACACCTCAAACGTAATGACTTCCTTCTGGCAATAAAGCAGAGAACCTCAATTCCGGGAGGCAGTTGTGATTTTGATTTACCTGAACTTCGATTCTGGCTCAATGAACCTTACGATAAACGAGTGAGTGACCTGTCACGTTGGTCGCATCCTTATTTAGAGTTGGAACTAGTAGTGGAACTGGTATTGAGTGTGATTAGGGATAGCGCCATCGCTCACCCTACCGTTGCAGAAAACGGTTTTTATCAAAAATCTCTCGATCCTCAACAATCCAACCAATTGTTACGAATTAGCATCGATGAGTCGATCGCCCTGTTTCCTGAAATCAGTGCGGGAAAGCACCGGTATTCGGTGCGATTTCTGGCTCGGTCAGGGCAGGACACTATTCCTGTACAATGCAAGGAGAATGTGAATTTCCTTTTAACCCGTTGTTCGTTATAGCCTTCAAAACAGGTTGATCCGCTTCAGGAAACGAATAGTCGTTCAGGTCATTGGTATCAACCCACTTCAACTCCTGTTGCTCTCTTGACTCAACCTGTCCCTCAAAAGCATCAACAAACCAGACATCCAGAAAAATAGTTCGGTCTTCATATCGATGCGTCACATCCATGAACGATCTCATAGTGATCACGATGATACTGATTTCTTCTGCAAGTTCTCGCTTGAGTGCATCTTCACGACTTTCACCTGTTTCTACTTTACCGCCAGGTAATTCCCAAAATCCAGCCAGGTGCTTTCCCGGCAGGCGCCTGGCAATCAGAAAGTGATTGGGAAGGCTCGGATGCCAGATAACCGCAGCAACAACATGAATTGGTTTGAACATTTGTCAATTAGAACTAATTAAAGCTGTTTCTTAGCTACGATACTCAGCATTAATTTTGACGTAATCGTAGGATAAGTCGGAGGTCCAGATAGAAGCTTCATCATCACCGATCCCTAGATCGACGGTGATTACAATTTCAGTTTTATTCATTTCGATTTGGCCTTTATCTTCAGTGTAACTTTTGGCAGGAAGGCCATGATCAAGAAGTTGTGTCTCTCCTACCCAGAGGTTAATGGAGTCTACGTCCAGGTTCTCGATGGGTGCCCTACCAACCGCAGCTAGAATCCTTCCCCAATTCGGGTCTGAAGCGAACAGAGCTGTTTTAACCAAAGGCGAGTGCGCGACGGTATATCCCACACATCGAGCATCATCAACACTTTTGGCATTTTGAACTTTAATTTCAATAAATTTGGTAGCGCCTTCGGCATCCCGGATGACGGCTTGAGCTAACGTCTTGCAAACTGATTGGAGGGCCTCGTGAAAAGCCTTATTTATCGTAACCGAAACACCCGATTGACCCGTCGCAATAAATACACAGGCATCATTGGTCGAAGTATCACCATCCACCGTGATTGCATTGAATGAACCTTGCATTAGCTTCGGCAACAGGCGATCAAGCTCAGACTGTTCGATAACAGCATCCGTCGCAATGAACGCTAGCATGGTTGCCATATCAGGACATATCATTCCTGAACCTTTCGCTATTCCAGTAATGGTTACAGGCTTACTATCGATAACTACCTGAACGCTGGCAGCTTTTGCAACCGTATCGGTCGTCATAATACCATTCGCAGCTTCCAGCCAATGGTCAGGACTCAGGTTTTTGTGTAATTCAGGCAGTGATGAAATTATTTTTTCCACAGGCAGTTCAGTTGCGATTACACCGGTAGAAAAAGGTAATACAGCTTCGATTTCTCTGCCATCCAATATTGCAAGGGCTTCGCAACTATCCAGAGCATGCTGGTATCCCAGCTGTCCGGTCCCAGCATTTGCATTACCGGAATTAATCAACAAGTATCGGACAGGAACATCAGATTCCATATGATGCTTTGCAACTGAGACTGGGGCCGCACAAAATCGGTTACGAGTGAAAACCGCACTCACTGCAGCACCCGGATCTATACCCACTAAAACCAGGTCAAGAATGCTGTTATCCTTTTTGATACCACAATGAGTGCCCGCCAATGTTATACCTTTTACCGGGTGTAACAGCCCTGGAGAAGCTAAACCAACTGCCATAACTATCTACCCTAATTTAACTTTCCATGACATTGTTTGAATTTTTTACCTGAACCGCAATAACAGGGATCGTTACGTCCGACTTTTTTATCCTTTCGAACGAATGGTTGATGCCCATCATCCTGGCGCTCATCCGTATTTGATTGGAGTGCACTTTGCGCTGATGCATGCTCCATTTTTATATTTTGGTCATTTACATGACTTTGTTCGAGCGCATCAACCTGCTCTTCATTTCTTATCTGAACACGAGTTAGGGCTTGAATAGCTTCAAACTTAATACCCTCAAGCATATCAGTAAACATTTCAAAGGATTCTCGTTTATATTCCTGAACAGGATTTTTCTGGGCATAACCCCGCAGTCCTATTCCCTGACGCAAATAATCCATAGCAGCCAAATGTTCTTTCCACTGGCGATCAAGAATCATCAGCATTAGTTCACGCTCATATCGACTAATTAATTCTTCACCTAGCATTTCTACTTTTAGAGCATATTCAGACTCGAAATGGCTAACCAGTTTGTCGAGCATATCCTGATCAGTAATATGGTCATCCTCCAACCAGGGTTTCACTGCTAGTGAAATGCCAAATTCCTGCTTTAAGGACTCTTCCATCTCGTCCAGTTGCCATTGTTCATCAATCGTATTCCGTGGGACATACTGGCGGAAAAAAGCATTTACAATATCGATTCGCATATCTTTTATGGCACCGGCAATACTCTCTGCATGCAGTAAGTCATTGCGCTGCCGGTATATAACTTTTCGCTGATCATTCGCAACGTCATCGTATTGTAATAGTTGTTTTCGAATGTCAAAATTGTGCGCCTCGACCTTACGTTGGGCATTTTCGATCGCTTTGCTGACCCAGGGATGCTCTATCGCTTCACCCTCTTCCATCCCCAGCTTTTGCATGAGTCCGGCCACTTTCTGGGAAGCAAAAATCCGCATCAAACTATCTTCCATTGATAGATAAAAGCGCGTCGAGCCCGGGTCACCCTGACGACCTGAACGCCCTCTCAACTGGTTGTCAATCCGCCTCGATTCATGTCGTTCGGTTCCGATGATATGCAGACCACCCGAAGCAATGACTTCATCATGTCTTTTTTTCCACTGCGATTTTACTGCGTCTCTGCCCTCTGAATCATCGTCAGCCAGTTCAGAAAGGTATACATCTAAATTTCCACCCAGAACTATATCTGTACCCCGACCTGCCATATTGGTAGCAATGGTTACGGTTCCAGGAATACCGGCATCAGCAATTACTTTTGCTTCGCGCTCATGTTGTTTGGCATTTAATATCTGGTGCTCGATTTTGGATTGATTTAGATGAGTCGCTAACAGTTCCGACATTTCTACTGATGTCGTCCCAACAAGAACTGGCTGACCGCGTTTGACACAGTCCTGAATATCTTCAATTATCGCATTGAATTTTTCTTGTTGGGTCAGATAGATTAAATCACCTAAGTCATCACGAACCATAGGCTTATTGGTGGGTACAACCACAACTTCTAAACCGTATATCTGTTGAAATTCGAATGCTTCGGTATCGGCCGTACCAGTCATACCGCATAGCTTGTCATAGAGACGAAAATAGTTCTGAAAGGTAATCGACGCTATGGTTTGATTTTCATGTTGTATGCTGACGCCTTCTTTTGCTTCAATCGCCTGATGCAAACCTTCAGACCACCGACGTCCTGGCATTGTTCGACCCGTGAACTCGTCGACAATGACTATCTGCTCATTCTGAACGATGTAATCAACATCTCGTTGATAGATAGAATGCGCTCGAAGCGCTGCATGTAAGTGATGAATCAGGATTATATTATTAGCGTCATATAAACTTTCACCTTCCGTGAGTAATCCAGCTTCGATCATCAAAGCCTCGGCGCTATCATGGCCCTGCTCCGTCAGAAAAGCCTGCTTCGACTTTTCATCTACCGTGTAATCACCGGGGGCTTCTTCTTTATGTTCACCATTTTCTTCTTCTTCACCAAACTCGACTTCTTTTGCGGTGAGCATGGGTACGAATTTGTTAATTTTTTGATATAAATCTGAGCTATCGCTTGCCTGTCCCGAGATTACTAAAGGCGTTCGGGCTTCATCAATCAGTATCGAATCGACTTCATCGACAATCGCGAAGTTAAGCTCCCTTTGTACGCGTTCTTCCAATGAAAAACTTAAATTATCATGCATGTAATCAAAGCCGAACTGATTATTAGTTCCGTAAGTGATATCAGCTTTATATGATTCTCGCTTAACATCGTAGTCCATGGTGCTCAACACTACGCCAACGCTCAGGCCCAGGAATTGATAAAGTTGACCCATCCACGCGGCATCACGTTCTGCAAGATAGTCATTAACAGTTACTATATGGACACCTTTACCGCTTAAGGCATTTAGATAAGCAGCCAGAGTAGCGACCAATGTCTTACCTTCACCCGTTCGCATCTCAGTAATTTGATTGTTATCAAGAATCATCGCACCAACTAATTGCATATCATAGTGGCGCATCCCAAGAACTCTCTGAGACGCTTCTCTACAGACCGCAAAAGCTTCATTTAAAAGACTATCGAGGGACTCGCCATCTTCGACCCTCTTTTTGAACGCCTCGGTTTTCGCCTGCAGTGCAGCATCATCTAACGCTTGCATTGATGCTTCGAGATTATTAATAAGAGCTACGCGTTGACGTAGATTCTTTACGATTCGGTCATTACGGCTACCGAATATACTTCGTACGACTTTTGAAAACATCAGATTAAGGGGGGCAACTTAGAGCGTATAAGTGAAGTGGCGCTTACGAACCACATATCAAGCCAGATAAACAAAGTATAAGTACTTTAATTTGCTGCTTGTATAAATCGTACAGGGTTAACTTGTAGTCCATCTTTCAGCACCTCAAAATGAACATGAGGGCCTGTAGATCGTCCGGAAGATCCAATCTCGGCTATTTGGAAACCTTTTTCAACGGTATCACCAATCGAAACCAATAATCGAGAATTATGGGCATAGCGGGTTACATAACCATTACCATGGGCGATATCAATGACCCTGCCGTAACCATAACGCTTTCCTGCATAGGTAACCACGCCTTTTGCTACAGCAATGACTTTTCCACCCATTTTGCCAGCAAAATCAATGCCTTTGTGCATCTCACGCCGACCCGTCAAGGGATGTGTACGCATACCGTAGTGTGAAGATAACCAGCCTTTCAATATAGGGCGTCCACTCGGTTGAACATCTTTTTGTAAATTTTGATTCATCACAAGACTTTCAAGCACGCGCAACTGATTTTCCCGATTACCCAGGCGATAACTCAACTCAATGATGGATTTTTCGAGATCCTGTGAAAGTAAGTCAGTTTCGTAGGTTGTTTCTGGACCACCCATCGCAGGGGTCGAATCAAAATTGAATTCACTGCTGTCGATACTGGCCATATGGATTAACTTTCGACCAACAGCATCAAGTCTCATAACATGCGCTTGCAACAACCCGAGTCGCGATGATAAAGCATCGACACTCGCATCTGATCTTTGCCTGACATGATTCAGCGCCACTTGTTGCTGGCGGATTTCATCCTGCCATTCGCGGACAACTGATAAATTATCCTGTGAGGGCTTGAAGGTAAATCCAACATAAGCCCCAACAGCGGCGACACCGATGAATATCAACATAACTGACATTAAATGCAAAGGTCTTCGTAAACTAATGTTCGCGAATCTACCTTTGTTCGATGACAGAAGGAGGATATTCATGAACCTTAAATGGCCTCAACCGGCTGAGCATAAGAAATAGGTGCCGTAGCCGAGTCTTCAAAAGTGACTTCTTCCCAGGCATCTTCATCTTCAAGCAATGCCAGCAACAAACGATTATTCAATGCATGCCCAGACTTATAACCCGAAAACGACCCTATTAAACTATGGCCAAGTAGATATAAATCCCCAATACAATCGAGTATTTTATGTTTAACAAATTCATTATCGTACCTGAGACCATCTTCGTTAAGAACACGGTAGTCATCCAGAACAATTGCATTGTCCTGGCTGCCGCCAAGCGCAAGATTATTTGAGCGCAGAAATTCAATGTCTTTCTGGAAACCAAAAGTTCTCGCTCTACTGACTTCTTTAACAAACGAGGTCGTTGAAAAGTTAATACTACAAATTTGCTTTTGGCGAGTGAACAACGGATGGTCGAAATCGATCTCAAAACTGACTTTAAAACCATTAAATGGCTTAAATTCAACCCATTTATCAGCGTCTTCAACCCGCACTGTTTTCTTGATGCGGATAAACTTTTTTGCTTTATTCTGCTCTACGATGCCAGCAGACTGTATAAGGAATACAAATGGTCCTGCGCTACCATCCATTATTGGAACTTCATCGGCGCTCAGATCGATATAGGCATTATCAATTCCCAGACCCGCAATGGCAGATAACAAATGCTCAACTGTTGATATTCTGACACCTCCCTCAACCAGGGTTGTTGACAGGTTTGTATCACCCACCTTTTCAGGTCTGGCGAGGATTTCAACAGTGGCATCAAGGTCAATTCGACGAAAACGAATACCACTATCAACCGGCGCAGGTCGTAATGTTAGATATACTTTTTTCCCTGTATGCAACCCAACGCCCATAGCACGGATTACATTCTTCAAAGTTCGTTGCTTGATCAAAATTTTACCCTGAGATGATATTTTTCTGGTTATTGTCGCCTGACGTAACGAGAATTACGCCTGCAGCCTCAATGATCGCTGATTTTTCTTCGGAAATCAATCAGTCAATGACACACAGGTTGATTAAAGCCCTGATTATTCAGGCTATTTCACAACGGTTTCAAAAAACTCAATGACGCTTTATTTACTCGGGGTTTTAGAGCTATTCTGACGAATTTTATTTTTCTGTAACTTTAAGAT
This sequence comes from Gammaproteobacteria bacterium, assembly GCA_047639625.1. GTDB lineage: Bacteria > Pseudomonadota > Gammaproteobacteria. The sequence continues at coordinate 2,799 of JBLIOG010000056.1, read as the reverse complement.
ATGTGCATGTAATAAATTTTCGGCTTCCGCGTGAATTTTTTCAAAACGGCACCGACAAAGATCACCCTGCTTGGAGACTATTCGTAAAGTAACTGGAAATATTCGATCTTCGCTGGGCAGCTTAATCATGGCAGCAATAATACTACCTTCTGAAAAGTTATGTGTACGGAAACAAATTCCTTTCCCACTAATATTCACAGCATGAAACGAACTACCCATAATTGTGATTATAATAGGCTTGGACCGATCAGGCGCAATTCGATAGGCAGACCGATGATCGTCATTTCGATCATCGAGTTCTACATCATATATTTTTATCTTTTTCCAGAACAAACTCAACTCTCCGGTTTCTGGCACGATTCTCAGGTGTAGAATTTTCAACCAGAGGCAAAAAATCAGCGTATCCGGTGGCCGTCATACGCTCAGGATCAATGCCTCTGTTAATAAAGAATCGCAAAACTGTTGTTGCTCTAACCGCCGATAATTCCCAGTTTGAAGGAAACTGCACTGTTTCTATATCTTGGTCATCGGTGTGCCCTTGGATTCCAATACGATAATCGGCATGCTGGCGGAACAATTCGGCTAAATTCGAAAAGATCACTTTGGCCTCATCTTTTAAAGTAGCCTTCCCCGAGCTAAATAAATATCGGCCATCAATCTGTAAATTGATCTGATCGGCATCAAAAGCCAGATCAAGACTATCGGCAAGATCAGTATTAGCTATCATGCTTTCAAGCTCATCAACGATGGCAGGTTTCAGGTTTTCGATTACTTCCTGAGCTTCATTCATACCTAACATATCTTCAACGACTTTTAAGGACTCGGGGTTACGACCTGACCGGGTTGCATAATCAATGACACTGATTTGATTACCTTCACCGTCAAATACCGACACCGATGAAATCAGCTCATGAAACGATTTTTCTTCGAACTCAGATAAAGTGTAAAGTAGTATAAAAAACACCAGAATCAGGGTCATCATATCTGCAAAGGTAACCACCCAGGCATTTTCGGCACCCTCTCCTTCAAACATATCGACTAGTGATTTTGCTGACATTTCAGCTCCTGTCCTTTAATGTCTGCATGGGTCTTCTTTTCTTGGCCGGCACAAATGAAGACAGTTTTTCGTAAACTGATAAAGGGTTATTATCTTGAAGAATGCTGACAGCACCTTGAAATATGATCTCGAAATTCATAACTTCAATCATGGTTCTTGATCGTAATTTACCCGCTATTGGCAGAAAAATAGTAGTTGCCACCAGAGTTCCATAAAAAGTTGTCAATAGTGCCACTGCCATGGCCGGGCCCAGGCTTGCCGGTGAAGCCAATAGCGATAACATTTGAATTAATCCTATTAATGTCCCTAACATTCCAAACGACGGTGCATACATCGCCATTTTTCTAAATACATCCTGGACGATATAGTGGCGCATTTGCATAGATTCGATTTCTGTTCGCATGGCAGACCTAAGGGTATCTTCGTCGGCAGCATCCGCGATTAAGGTGCAAACACGTTTCAGGAAAGGTGAACTAGTTTTCACGTCCATAAGACTTAATAAGCCTTTGCGCCGGCTAATCGTCCCGAGTTTGATCATGGTATTGATCAACTCCTGCGAATCCTGTTTAGGGGAAGAAAACACAAAATAGGCGCTTTTGAAGGCCGTAAGAACATCTTTAAACTGGAACGTGAGTAAGGTCGCCGCCATAGTTCCACCAAACACAATCATGGCACCTGGAACATTCAGAAAATTATGCACTTCACCACCCAGTATTATGGCCGATATAATCAAACCAATACCTGAGATGATGCCTATTAATGAGGCCAGATCCATAAATTATTCCATCAAAAATACGTATTAAATATTATAGTCGAGACCAAGGTGATTGCCGGATTCGATCTAACTAACTGATCGGCTAACTTTTCGTTTTCTTTAGGGTTAGATATATAATTGAGAAAATGACAAATTAATGCGCAATCGTTAATGGAAATAATGATGGTTGCAGAATATGTTTTGAGTGGGTAAATCACCCATATCCAGCAAGCTGTAAGGTTAAATTAACAACTGCGCGTCGCCTGCTTAGCCAGCGAAAAGCCTGCACCCATCCAGACTTAATGCGATCACGAAATTGCCTTGCCGTAAACCAGCCTTTTCAGATAATATTCTGATCAAAGAAATCAAATATTGATTTCAAGAATCAGGCTAGTTTATTCATCTGCGGCTTGATAGAGGCATTTATAGAGGCATTTATAGAGGCATTTATAGAGGCCGGCATAGAAGGTTTCTGACCAACCGGGAAAAAATCCTATGAGTATCAGTCATATACAGTTCCCTGAAATGCTCATTAGCTCGATTGAAATTGAATCTAATATGGCAAAAATTAATGTCAGCCACGCTTTTATTGTGAAAATGATGGAAGGAGCAGAAGAAGATACTCGCTGGTACGGAAGCGGGCAATTTATCGTGAATGATTTGATAGAACAACCAGGCAGGCTTCCCGCATGCCCGTTAGTACTTTCAGATGCAGATCTTCGCGATAACCAAATGACTTATCGTGGAAGCAGCAGTATACCTTTTCGATACGAAGGACTTGTTGGTTTAACGCTTCGCCTCATGGACTCATCCGAAAAGCTAGTTTTTATCGGCGAATCTATGTCCTTCCAGCGAATCGGTCAGGAAAAATACATAGAACATATTAAACCTGGATAAATGTCTTTCGGTAGTACTGTAATTCTTCGATTGATTCCAGGATATCATCGAGTGCCAAATGTGCTCCTTTTTTATGAAAACCAGCCAAGAT
>JBLIOG010000055.1:0-18093 GCA_047639625.1 Gammaproteobacteria bacterium | reverse complement strand
CTTTGACCAGTCTGAATACTGAGTTGCGTCTTCTCCGGCGATGGCCAGATAACCGGCCAATAGGTCGAAGAAACGGCGAGTCGCAAACGGCTACCAGGGCTTAAGCTCTGCGCGCAATCATTTAACTTTATCTGCACCTGATATTCCTGACCGGGGATTAGTTTTTGCGGATATTCATGACCATCCCGGTGCGTCAAATTCAACAGTCCAAAACTAAGACGAGTCACCGCTCCATCTGCTAACACTTCAGATAAAGTCACTGCGATCTGGGCGTCAGGTTTATCCGCCTTAATACTCAGGTGGGCAACCGGCGCACCGAAAAATTCAAGGCTATGTTCAAGTGGGTCGGAATCAAAAACCAAAGATCCACCCGCTTCCTGACGTTGATCGCCGGGTTGGTCCGGTATCAATCCATAGGGGCACCACTTTCCACCGGCTAAGCCGACTGTTTGCGGCGAGGAGATACTCAGCCACTCGTTTTCAATTGTACTATTCACAACCTCGAGTCGATTTTTACTTAGCGGGTAGGCGGTCGGCAGAATATCAGAGGATGGCCACTGTCCCTCCGCTATCCATCGACCATCACGTTCCTGATGCATCGGTTTTGGTGCTGCCGTATCCTGCATCCAGGCTCGAACTTTCGGTTCATCCATAATTCCAGTTTCTTTATCTTTCAGCCAGTAATCCCACCAGCGTAAACATTCCTGAAGGAAGCCGATACGGGGTCCGGGTAAAGCGAAATTCGGGTATTTATGCGCCCATGGGCCAATCAAAGCCTTACAGGGTGATTGTAAATTTTCAAGCATTCTAAAAATCGGATTGGTGTAGCCATCGGCCCAACCCCCAACCAGATAAACCGGACATTCAATGGCTGAGTAGTCTTCACACACTGACCCTTGTTTAAAGAAGTCATCGCGCCTTTGATGACGATGCCATTCTTCAACCCAGAATCCTGAATTTTTCAGTCGGCCTAACCAGAGATCACGCCATTGACCCCCTACCAGCTCAGGATCAGGCGGTGTCGCATTGATGCCAAACATCGTCGAACCCCAGGAAAATTTATCGACTAGCAAACAACCACCCATTGAATGTATATCATCGGCGTAACGGTCATCGGTGGAACAAATAGAAACCACTGCCTTTAATTCCGGCGGTCGAAGGGCCGCCATTTGCAATCCATTGAAGCCACCCCAGGATATTCCGATCATGCCAATTGATCCGCTACACCAGGGTTGTTCGACGATCCATTGCAGGATTTCGAGCCCATCATCCTGCTCCTGTTTTAAATACTCACCGAGTAGTACGCCTTCGGAGTCTCCGGAACCCCGCATATCGACGCGGACGGATGCATAGCCATGGGTGGCAAAGTAAGGATGATTAAGAGCATCGCGCTCGCTAGTTCCGTCGCGTTTGCGATAAGGTAAATATTCAAGAATCGCTGGAACTGGATTTTCGTCAGCGTCAGCAGGTAACCAGAGCATAGCTGATAATGTTACGCCATCGCTTAAAGTAATCGGCGCATGATGTATGACATTTACTTTGTTACTAAAAACCTGATCTAACATGTTCCGCCTCTCGTAAGATTAAACACCGTCGCGTTTTATGGTTTCGCTCCAACTCCGATTAAAAACCTGAACATCGGATTCATACGCCTCCAGACAAGCCTCGATATAAAAATGATCTTCATCACTAGTCATGACCTGACGGGCTTCAATTCGGATATCCAATTGATCTTCTCGACCATAGGTTTCTGTGGCTTTTGATTCAATTCGTGCTGTGTTCGGATTATCATCATGAATGAAATAGCGATTTTCAGTCTTCGAACTGTATTGCCAGCCGTGATCATCGAAACGGATTAAACCGGTATCGGTGGCATAGGTGAAGTTTTGAATTCCAGTTGCCATGTCATGAACCATTTCAGCCTTAACGGGCTCAGCCTCGTGTAAAATGCTTTGCTCATGAACTCGACTTTGACGGGGTGGCGGCAGCTCGATTTGAACGGAATCAGATGACGCCATCGAAGGCTCTGGTAAAAACAAACTGCAACCGGCAGTCAACAGTGAAAGCGTCACGGCACGCGGCGATGGCCAGACTACTGGCCAGAAAGCAGTTGAAATGGAAACTCGAATCCGACTGCCGGCTGAAAACTGATGCGCAATGTCATTTAATTTAATTTTAATCGAATACTTCTTTCCGGCTTCAAGTCGTTCAATAAATTCGTGACTGTTTCGGTGGGTTAAATTCAGTAATCCATAAGTAATCTGCAGGGACTCACCGTTTGCCAGTATTTCATTCAACCGGACACAAACAAAAGCGCTGTCCTGATCGGAACTTAGATCCAGTAATAGAACTGGTGCACCTAAAAGGGACAGACTCGATGTCAGGACATTACTATCGAAACAAAGTGACACGGCATCGTCGGCGCGTTGATCAATCGGGTCCTGGGGATCACCTCCTCCCATACTGCCAAAAAACGGCGTACATTTACCAGTGGTTTGCGGCGATTTAACAGAGAACTGAAAATCCTCTGAAGATTCACGAACTAATTGATTATTACCGAAATAATATAGCGCGCCGTTATCCTGCTCTGAAGGCCAGTCGGATTCGCCCACCCAATGACCGGGTCGTTGCTGATGACAGGCATTGGGTCGAACGCTGTCTTGCATCCAGACTCGATACTTCGGTTCATCCATGACTCCACTATCAATATCTTTAAGCCAGTAGTCCCACCATCGTAGGGTTTCATCCATAAAACCCATTTGCGGGCCGGGCAATGCGTGATGCATGTAATTATGACCCCAGGGACCAATCAATCCTTTGCAAGGGACGCCCAGCCCATTTAACAACCGCGGGATCGGATTCGAATAGGGGTCGGCCCATCCACCGATGGCATAAACGGGAATTTTTATCTGCGAATAATCTTCACATACTGATCCGTGTTTCCAGTATTCATCACGCCTTTGATGCTTGACCCAGTCAATTGACCAGGGATGATTAGCTTCAAGGCGTTGCATCCACATTTCACGCCATTGATCACCAACCAGCAAGGGGTCGGCAGGGCGTGCTAACGCGGGAAACATGGCAAACGACCAGACGGGGTTTTCCAGCGCCATACAGCCACCGATATAGTGAACATCGTCGGCATAACGATCATCGGTGAAAAAAACTGTAACGATTGCTTTTAATGCCTCGGGTTGACGAGCGGCAACCTGTAAACCGTTAAAGCCACCCCAGGATTTACCCATCATTCCAACCTTACCGTTGCACCAGGATTGTTCTGCAATCCAGTTAATCACTTCTATCGCATCATCCTGCTCCAACTTCAGATATTCATCGAGCAATGCGCCTTCTGATTCACCACTGCCGCGAATATCGACTCGAATCGCGGCGTATCCATGACCAGCAAAATAAGGATGCATGGCTTCGTCACGATCAGCAGTGCCATCACGTTTACAATAGGGAATATATTCGAGAATGGCGGGGACAGGGTTGGTTTCAGCATCAACCGGTAACCAGTAACGGATCGCTAATTGAACACCATCGGATAGAGGTATGCTTGCTTGCTCAACCTCCCGTATTTGATGTGGAAATTGATCGACAATGCTGCATTCCATAAAACTAGCCTATTGAAATAATGGGAAATGACACTGAACTAGTCGCCCGTCGGACAATTGACTCGAATGGGGGCGTTCGTTTTTACAGCGGTCTTGCACATAGGTGCAACGCGTATGGAACTCACAGCCCGATGGTCGGTTGTTTAAACTGGGCACTTCACCCGCAATGGTAACCAGATCACGACGTTTATCCGGATCGGGTTGGGGAATACCTTTAACCAGAGCTTCGGTATAGGGATGAGCTGGATTTTCAAAGATAGCGTCACAATCACCCTGTTCGACTATTCGACTTAAATACATGATGGCTAGTCGATCACTGATGTGACGAACGACCGGTAAATTATGAGTGATAACCAGATAGGCCAGTTTCTGACGAATCTGCAAATCACGCATCAGGTTTAATATTTCGCCCTGTACGGAAACATCAAGCCCGGCGGTGGGTTCATCGGCAATAATAATACTGGGTTCGAGAGCCAACGCTCGAGCGACGCCAACCCTTCGGGCTTGCCCACCCGACAATTCATGCGGATAACGCGATAGAAAACTGTGTGGCAAGTTAACCATATCGCAAAGCCTTCGGGCTTCTTTATCAGCGTCATACTTTCCTTTGCGGTGAATATCAAAGGGTTCCGTAATCAGTGCTTTAACCGTTTGGCGCGGACTCAAGGAACCGATCGGGTCCTGAAACATCATCGCCATGTTCTGTCTTAAATCGCGTAAAGCCGATTCACTCAGACCGGAAATTTCCTGGCCGTTAACCTTCACCGAACCCGAATGTGTCTTCACCAGTCCGAGTATGGCGCGACCCAGTGTGGTTTTACCCGAACCACTTTCGCCCACAAGACCGAGTGTTTCGCCGCGTCGCAAATCCAGAGAAATATCCAGTACGGCATCGACATAAGGTTCTTCAACACGATTAATGAGCGCCTTAAGTTTGCCCATTATCTCGAAACGAACCTGCATGTTTTTGACTGATAACAACACGTCACCTTCAACAATCGCGGTTTCTTCGGCGACACTATAACTGTCGGTCTTGGAAACCTGACGTTTGGTCGAATCACGCTGATGCGTTTTTTGATCGTAATCGGAATCGAGTAAATGGCAATTAGCCATATGCCCCTCTGCAACCTGAATACTGGCAGGGCTGACTTTTTCACAATACGCTGACGCTTTGGCACAACGTCCGGCGTAAATACAGCCATCTGGCGGCGCGTGTAAATCGGGCAAATCACCGGGTATGGTCGGTAGATATCGACTACGTTCTAACACTCTGGCAGGATCACATTCGAGTAATGCCTGCGTATAAGGATGACTGGGGTGATTAAAAATCTGACGGACATCACCGGTTTCAATCACTTCACCGGCATACATCACGACCACGTCATCACAAAGCTCGGCGATGAGCCCAAGATTATGCGAGACAATCATCAGGGTTGCCTGAGTTTCCTGCTGGAGTTCACGCAGCAAATGGATAATCTGAGCTTCCATGGTGACATCAAGGGCTGTGGTCGGTTCGTCTCCGATCAACATGAGTGGACTCATTTGTAACGCCATCGCAATACCAGCACGTTGACGCATACCGCCGCTAAATTGATGCGGATATTGATTGATTCGCTGCTCCGGATCGGGAATCCCAACCTGGCGTAACATTTTGATAGCCAGTTCCAACTTATCTTTGGTCGACATACCTGATCGCCGATAGGCAATATCAACCATTTGTTGAGCGTAAGACCGAACCGGGATTTGAGAGGTCATCGGATCCTGAAAAACGACGGAAGCCTGCTCACCACGGTAAGCCTTGAGCTGCTCCTTACCAAAATCGAGAACATTTTCACCGTCAAACAGGATTTCGCCGCTTTTGACAACGGCGTTACCCGCAAGCAATTGAGTCATCGCCCAGATAACCGTGCTTTTACCCGATCCGCTCTCACCGACAATGCCTAAAATTTTGCCGCGAGTTGCCGTAAAATTGACATTTCGAAGTACCTGGACACGGCCACGAGGTGTCTTGAAATCGACATTTAAGTTTTTAATTTCTAGTAATTTATCCACAACTACTTACCTTTGCGCAAACGTGGATCGAAAATATCGCGAAGCGATTCGCCCAGAAAAGTAAACCCCAGTGTCGTCAGTACCAACGGAATTCCACCTGCAATGATCGGCCAGGGCGTATCTCTTATGATCAAATAACCTTCGTTGAGAATAGTACCCCAGCTCGAAGTTGGTGGCTGGACCCCAAGCCCAAGAAACGAAAGCCCTGCCTCAACGGTCACCACAACGGGTACATCCATTGCAGCCAGTATCAACAAAGGCCCAATGACGTTTGGCATTATATGACGCCAGATAATTTTGAGAGGATGTGCTCCCAACGATTGTTCAGCTAAAATAAATTCGGTGTTTTTTAATTGCATCGTACAGGTACGGGCAACACGGGCGTAACTCGGAATTGAGGTCACAATAACAATGATTAATATCAGTTCCAGACTGGGACCGGTGAGTGCTACTGCCGCAAGGGCCATAACAATGGTTGGGAAGGATCGTAGTGTATCGAATACCAATAACAGAAAGTTATCCAGCCAGCGAGGGCCGTAGCCCGCAATCATGCCCAGCATTAGTCCGACAAACAGAGATACTGAGACACCGATTGCCGCAATTTTTAACGCAACCCGACCCCCGTATATCACCCTTGAATAGGTATCTCTACCGAGCTGATCAGTCCCTGCAAAATGCTCCCAGCTCGGACCCGACATCCGCGCCGGAATATCCATCTGATTCGGTTCATGGGTCGCAAAAATCGGGGCGAAAATGGCACTAGCAAAGAAAATAAGCACCAGTAACAAACCGATCACGGCTTGCGGGTTACTACAAAACATCTTCAGTTTTTCGAAGCGCGGCTGAATATAGGTATCGTTCGACATGAGGTTATGGTAATTACAGGTTTTGGCGGACCCTAGGGTCTACCAGGGCGACAGCAATATCAGCAAACAGGGTCACACAGACATAGAGCGCTGTAGTGACTAAAACAGCCCCCTGTACGACCGGAAAGTTTCGAAACAAAACCATATCGTAGATTAGTTTACCCATGCCGGGCCGGGCGAAAATAATTTCGGCAAATACCGCACTCGATAACAAATTACCAAAACCAATACCGACCAGGGTAATCGTCGGCAGAATCGCGACCTTGAGTGCGTAGAGAAATACGATTTTCCATTCGGCAATGCCAAATGCCCGGGCCGAACGGATGTAGTTTTCGCCCATCACTTCGAGCATTGAAGCACGCACCATGCGCGACAGATATCCGACCCAACCGAGACCAACCGCAAAAGCGGGTAAAACCAAATGGCTCGCCTGGTCTAAATAGTCACCTTCATCGCCGGCACCAATAACCGGAAACCAATGTAAGGTAATTGCGAACATAATAATAGCCCAGACCGAGACAAGGAACGATGGAATCGCAATGGTCCCAACCGATACAATGCCCGTTATTCGATCGAGCCAGCTGTTGGGATAAAGTGCCGACAGGCATCCCAGAGGAATACCGACTAAAGCAGCCCAGGCAAGCGCTGCGAAAGTTAAAATTAGTGTGTAGGGAAGCATTTCACCGACTGTCTCGGCAACTGGCTTGTTGGAAAACACATCGACACCCAGATCACCCTGGAGCACATTTCCGAAGAAGATGCCGAACTGGATTATTAAAGGTTTATCGAGGTGCATTTTGGCAGCATAAGCCGCCTGAATTTCAGGGGTGGCGCGCGGACCCAATGCGATACTGGCCGGGTCACCAGGTATTGAATGTAACAGTATGAATAGTGTGATCAGTGCAAAGACAATAATAATAGCTGCCAGTCCAAGACGCTTAGCGGTATAGATCCACACTTGTTAATCCCATAAAGTCGAATGAAAAACAAAGCGGTGGGAGATCAATCTCCCACCGCTTTCGGTACGAACTAAACTTTTTAAGCTGGCTTAAAGTAAGGCATCAAAGTTTCACCAGACGGCGCTAGATCAACCACCAGATTATCTCGATGTACATAAACTTCAGCTTCATGAGTCAACCAGACATAACAACCTGTGTTCTCCATGATTACCTGCATCCGAAGGTAAATTTCATTACGTCGGGCGTTGTCGCCTGAAATAATGCCTTCGGCATATAGATCATCAAATTCTTTATCTGACCAACGCTCCCAGTTCCAGATACCAACCTGGCTACCCACAAACCATTGCATCGGTTCATAAGGATCAGCACCTGAACCATAACGCATAATCCAGAGTTCCATATCTTTCCAGGTTTCGCCTTTCTTCTCCTGACCCATATCCCAGAAAGGACCTGAATCAAGGGGAATTATATTCGCTTTAATACCGATCGCACCGAGATTGGCCTGAATGATAGTTGCCGAAAGAATCCGCTCAGAAGTATTCAAAGTACGAATACTGAGCTCAAGCCCGGAAACGCCGGCTTCAGCCATCAGAGCCTTCGCTTTCGCAGGGTTATAGGAATAATTAGATTCGTTACGCTTGCCCAGTAAGCCCGGGCAAATAACACCATACGAAGCTTCAGCAGTACCGCCGTATGCACCCAGATTAACCGAATGAGCATCGACCGCATGCTGGATCGCTTTACGAACACGAATGTCCTGTAGCTTGGGATTATCCTGATTAAGCCCCATCCACATGTATTGCAACGCACCCGCCACAGCCAGTTTACTATTGGGCGGCGGGGTTTTCAGATAACGTTCGTAGGTCGAAGGGACGATCTTGGTACAATCAACTTCACCCGCTTCATAAGCTAGTGCAGCTGCCGTATCTTCAGTAATGAAAATACAATTAATATTTTCGTACGCTGGCTTAGGTCCGGTCCATTCAGGATTAGGCGTTAATTTTACATACTGCTTCTGCTTCCATTCGTAAAGGTATGGTCCACAGGTTGCAGGCATAACAGTAGTGAATTTTCCGCCAACCGCTTCAACCGCTTTTTTACAGATGATGGTTCCGGTACCGGCTGCCATAGTGGTGACCATAAACGGTGCAAATGCATTTTTGAGAACGATTGTGCCGTTGTATTTATCTTTGATATCGACGCGGTCGTATGCGTCAAAGTTACCTTTCCACTCGCTTTGCGCCATTCGGTCGAAAGAATACTGAACGTCTGTAGTTGTAAATTCACCATTACCACCCGTCCACATCAAACCGGGCGTCAAGGTAAAGTCAATGTGTGTTTCGTCTCGCGCCGTAACACTTTGAACGTAGGCAGTTTCACGATAGGTCAACGCGCCATTGGCATCATATCCAAAGTGAAGAAGTGAAGGGTTGATACACCAGTTGACATCATAGTCAGGTGAACCACCCACCATATAGCCGGGATCCAGACTGTCTAGTGAGCCGTAAAACCGGACATTCAGTGTTTTCCCACTGGCGGCTTCTGCAGCCGACATCAAGGGTAATGTGCCTGCAGCCGCTAATCCAGACATTGCGGCAGTAGCCAAAAAGTCACGCCTTGTTAGTTTGTTAAAATTCATTTTTGCCTCCTCGGAAAAAATATTTTGGTACAGTTGTAATTTTAAAATTATTGCCCGGTGAGACGAAACAACCTTCACTCAGCCTCTCCATTGCTCTGCCCCGCCGATTTGTCTTGTAAATAAAACAAAAACTACCTATTTTATTTCTTGATTCCTAATATTTAGCAGGGCTAGCTGCCACCCAACTTAAACTAATTTAGCTCAATCATCAATTTCGCAATCAAATTAACTGCCTGACGCAAAAATTATCAATATATGCGTCACTATGCTTCAAAAACGGGAAATATCAATTTTATATTTATCGGTTCATTCCCTCGTCGAGTGGATAAATCGGGCGCACCACCGATTGAAAATCGAATTGTGAATAATCTGAACTGCAAACCCCCGGCCCTGCCGCCAGGACAATATGACTGGCTAATGATTCAAATCCGGCACGAAAATGCTGCCGGGATTTAATAAGCAGATATCGAGACTCTAACGGGTTTACACCACCATGGGTAAAGCAGGCAGGGTCGTAAGGCTCCCAACGCTCCTGACTAATTAAGATAATTGCCGCACCGATATCGAGGAATACAGATTTTCCAATATTAACTTCGAGCCCGGTTTGCATTGGCCCGGTGATCACAAAGCGGCCATCCGTAATAGCCTTAACCCTACCGGTACAAAAAAGACTATGACCGGTTTGCCCGATAGAAGGCGCATCAGTGCGACCACCAACCGATAAGCTGACCGTCGAATCGATGCCTTCCGCAATCAACCTGTCCACCGCAACCGGATCCCAGATAGGCCCGGCCAAAATACCATCGAGTCCTGACTGAAGCATCTCATCTAACACAGTCATATCATCAGCACTGCCACCTGCGCCCGAATTGTCACCATGATCGGCTACCACGACTGGATAATCCATGAGGGTTTTTAGATGTTTAATGGTCTGGGATAATGGTTCCGGGTCGTAAACGAATGCCTCCCGTCGATCCCATGCCATGTCGCAAAGTTCATTGATTAACCTTTCATTTTGTTCTTTCGCGAGATTGCTAACGCTTAAAACACTTAACGAAACATGTGCGATATCGGCGAGGGGAAATCCGCCAAAAACTGATACATTTAAAAAATCATCACTGTCTGCAGCCACAATCGCCTTATCCATAATGTCTTTCATGGGTTGTTTTAGCGGGGTATGTACAATCATATGGGTCATCATCGGAACACTCGACCAGCGCATGCCTGCTTTAATCTTTTTTTCCTTAATCAAAAACAAACTTTGCGCTGCGCGCACACCGGTCTCTTTCATATCGATGTGCGGATAAGTTCGATAACCATCGATAACGGTACAGTTTTCTACCATCATGTCGGTTAGATTGGTATGAAAATCGAGCGCAACAGCAATTGGAAGTTCAGCTGCAATCTGTCGAATTCTTCGCAGCAGTTCGCCTTCGCCATCATCGTGCGATTCAGTCACCATTGCACCATGTAAATCGAGCAACAATAAATCACAGCCTTCGGCTACCGCGTCACAAATTTTATCGGCGATAGCATCGAAAGCATGATCTTCGACTTTGGCGCTAGGCTCAGCATAGGCTGCTATCGGAACAACAATCTCGCATCCCTTTTCACGGGCTACTTCCAGCATACCGGCAAAGGCAAATCCGGCTGAGCCAAATATATCAATCGCCTGCTGACCGGTCGGAGGCTCAACCAAACCAACGCTACTCGCAAAAGAATTCAATGTGGTCGGCAGTGGAGAGAAGGTATTGGTTTCATGCTGCATCAAGGCGATGACACATTTCATAAGAAGTCTTCACATTCGGATCGAGGGCCTTCAGTGTAAAGACCTGGAACCTCTCTTTCAATTTCGCAGCTGCGAAGTATGTGAAGCCTTTATTCGATTATGAAGGGCATCTCTAAAAATAGTGATTTTTTGTGACTGTTTTTTGCTCCTCGACAATTGCTCCGAAACGTCGGACTGCTGCATTGTTCTCATTAGCTACATCCCCGTAACGATGCACCAACAGTCGGCGCTCTTAGGCGACGCCGTAAAAACTGGCCCCAACGAAGCTGTTTCGGGTCTTGCAGAAAAAGTGCATTTTTAGAGGTGCCCTGTATTCAGTCTCTGGCCGTCAACATATATTCATGTGGCAGGATTTCACACTTTATTCGATCTTTGATTTTTTTATCAATTTGATCACTGTCGAGATTGTACAAACCACATCCATTCAGCGCCTTTCGTTTATTGATATCCTTTCCAAGAAAGGTTAATTCAACTCGGGTTGATAAGGGCATATGGGAATTCATACTACCAACGCCACAAAGCAAACCCGACAAATTGTCGATTACATTACGATAGTTTGGATACAAGATAGTGTGACAAATGTTGAGCTTGGTCAGCATTTCAGTTTCCGTCATAAAAATTCGGCCTGCGATATGAACCACGATACCGCTATATCGAAATCGGATTTTGCTGGTTTCCTTAACGTCCTTATCCCATAGATGCTCGATTGTTTTACTGTAGAACCGATCGTCATCTCGATATATATGCGTCAAACAACGAACAATTTTTCCAGGAAAACCCAACGAATACGAATGGTTGTAGTAATAACCTTCGTAATTTGACAGCGCTTGAATATCAACCGGCAAGCTGTCGATTATAGCATCGATTCGTCCAATGGAAGATTGTGAGCGAGGCTCCAGTTTTGTAACCGCCTGTCGATTGAATTCGGCCACATCCAGCAATAGCTGATCCTGGCTAGTCTTAAAAAATTCACAAATTCGACTTAGATTATGTTTGGATGGAAAAATCTGACCACTTAGATATTTATTGAATTGCTGCCGATTGATAACGATAGAACGACAAACCTGTGCAACAGAACGATGCTGGTTACAAAGGCTTCGAAGATTTTGGGCAAAATTGTGTTTCGACATGAAAATCAAACCTTGAAAGATCAGGAAATTTCCGAGGTTAAAGGCCATCTCTGCACCCCGAATCACCCACAATAGTACCTATTAACCCACCAATAAAAAATAAATAAAAAGCGTCATGTTGATTCCACCTGCGAAATTGCAATTTACCCTGCATCCGATTTAAGGTAGATCAATAAATAATGGCTTAGCAGGTAAACGATGTCTTCCTCCCGACGCATCGCCATCGTGGGTTTTCAGCATGAAACCAATACCTTTGCGCCCTACATGGCACCATTTGCTGAATTTGTTAAGGCAGATAGCTGGCCTGGTCTAACGTTCGGTGATGATCTGTTTTCGGTTATGCCTGATCTAAATATCCCCCTGTCCGGATTTATGAAAGCGGCTCAACGCGATCTACATGATTTAGTTCCAATCCTCTGGGGCTCCGCTGAACCCTGCAGTTTCGTAACCAGTGACGCCTATGAGCGCATTAGCGGAATGATATGTGACGCCATAAGCTCAACCAAAGATCTGGACGCCGTGTATCTCGATCTACATGGCGCAATGGTGACTGAAGATTATGAAGACGGCGAAGGCGAACTGTTAAACAGGATACGAGCGATAGTCGGCCCTGATATGCCGATCATGATCAGTCTAGACTTACATGCGAACGTTACCGAAGCTATGGTTGCGCAGGCAACTGCGATTACTGTATTTAGAACTTATCCGCATCTTGATATGGCAGAAACCGGTTTGCGGGTCTATGATTTGATGGAAGCTGCATTTTCAGGTCAATCCATTATGGGTGGCATGCGAAAAATGCCCTTCCTGATACCTTTAACCTCCCAATGTACAGACCTTGAACCCTGTAAATCGATCTACAATGATCTGGTCGACTTCGGCCGGTCATCAGTCAGCAATTTATCCATCGATTTCGCGACCGGGTTTCCGGCCTCCGATATCTATGAATGTGGACCTGCGATTGTCGCCTATGGAACCAGTCAAGATGATCTCGATGTTTTAATTGAGCGTTGTTTGACTCGGATTTTGGAATTAGAGCCTCAATTCGTCCTGCCCCTGTTTGAGCCGGATGAAGCAGTACAAAGAGCCATGAGAAACGAGTCTTCTCGCCCGGTTGTTTTAGCGGATGTACAGGATAACTCCGGAGCAGGAGGAACCTCCGATACCACTGGGCTACTTGAATCACTGGTTCGAAACGGGGCACAAAAGGCCGCTATTGGTATCCTGCATGATCCTGAAATTGCAACTATGGCCCACACCGCAGGCCCCGGTGCGTCGATCAAATGCGCGTTGGGAGGAAAAACCGGAACTCCCGATGTCACCCCCTACCAGGGTGAATTTCTGGTAGAAAGGATAACCGACGGACAATTTACCTTAACAGGTGAGATGTATAAAAACTCTCAAGCCAGGCTTGGTAAAATGGCACTGTTAAAGATCGTTGATGAGACTGCAGATGTCAGGATTGTTGTGGGTAGCGAACGTTTCCAATGTCTCGATTTGGCTATTTTTCGACATCTAAAAATAGAACCGACCACGCAAAGCATACTGGCTGTCAAAAGTACCGTCCACTTTCGAGCCGACTTTGACTCCATAGCGTCTGAAACATTGGCAGTGGTCGCCCCTGGCGTCAACCCCTGTATATTAACCAAACTCGAATATAAACGACTACGCAGTGATATTAGAATCGAGCCCAATCAAACCATAATTTAAAACAATGGTTTTCATAATCACATTCATTAAAAAAAGATGAACCAAAATGCCACGAACTGAAAATTTTGACTATGTCATTGTTGGCGCAGGATCCGCCGGTTGTGTACTTGCCAACCAGTTAAGCGAAGATCCTGACACTCGCGTCCTTCTCCTCGAAGCCGGCCCAATGGATAAGGATTTGATGATCCATATTCCTGCGGGTGTTTATAAGGTTTACAAAGACAGCCGCCTCAACTGGAATTACTGGACGCAAAAACAGACTGAACTGCGGGAAAGATCCGTCGAAATGCCACGCGGTAAGGTAGTCGGTGGTTCATCGTCAATTAATTCGATGGTCTATATGCGGGGCCACCCACTGGATTATGACCGCTGGGCTGAAGATTTTGATTTGCCCGATTGGCGATTTTCTAATTGCCTGCCGTATTTCAAGGCAGGGGAGAGTTGCGATCGTGATGAAGATGACTGGCGTGGAACTAAAGGTCGGCTCGGTGTTACCCGGGGTCATTTAGAAAACCCCCTATTTGATGCGTTCCTCGAAGCCGGAAAACAATCCGGGCAGGGTCATTCAGAAGATCTGAACGGATACCAACCTGAAGGTCTTGCTCGGTTGGATTCCACTCGAAAAAATGGTCGGCGCTGTAGTGCAGCTGTTGCCCATTTACATCCGGCTCTGAAGCGCCCGAATCTTTTTTTAAAAACCAGCGCCCTGGTGCAAAAAATTACAACCGAAGGACAACGCGCAACTGGCATAATATATCAACACAAAGGTAAGACATATCAAGCCACTGTAAATAACGAAGTTATCTTATCGGGAGGTGCCATTAATTCACCTCAGCTCCTCATGCTCTCAGGAATAGGCCCTGAAGAACATCTGAGAAAAATGAAAATTCCTATTGTGCATAATTTACCCGGCGTCGGTCAAAATCTTCAGGACCATGCTTCTGTCGCGGTTGTTTATGCCTGCAAAAAACCGGTAACAATCGACTACCTGGCCAACCCATTCTATAAAGCCTGGGCAGGATTAAGATGGCTGGCAAATCGCAGTGGACCCGCATCATCCAACATTTGGGAAGCCGGCGGATTAGTCAAAGGGAACTCTACCGTTCCCTACCCCAATCTTCAGTATCACTATGGCCCTATTGGGGTTGAATATGACGGCAATAAAATATTATTGAGCCAGGCATTTTCACTTTACATCGATCAGCTTCGACCCACTAGCAGTGGGCATATTGAACTTTTATCAACCGACCATACTGAACATCCTCGGCTCTTTTTTAATTACCTGTCAACCGATCATGATTGCCGAGAATTGGTCGAAGGTATAAAAATGGCGCGTGACCTAGTTGCTCAACCTGCCTATGATGAATTTCGTGGTGAGGAAACTGACCCAGGTAGATCTTTGAAAACCGATGCCGAGCTCCTCGACTATGTTCGTAAAACCACAGTAACCGACTATCATCCCTGCGGTACCTGTAGAATGGGAACTGACCCAATGGCAGTCGTTGACGGTCAATTTCGAGTTCATGGAATTGAAGGCCTTCGAGTCGTCGATGCCTCAACCATGCCCCGGGTTATTAGCGCTAATCTAAACGCTCCGACTCAAATGATGGCGGCTCGAGCCGCTGACTTTATCAGGGGCCGGAGACAGTTAGGAGAAATCAACGCGCGATTTCATTTTCAGTAATAATACGTAGCGAAATGCAGTAATTGAAAGGAGATTTTAATATCGCTTTGATCGTTTTTTATACGACTCTGAGATTACACCTAATATATCTACCGAGACCTTTTCCAACCGCAGCTTGAGAAACCCTGGCCTCGATTTGTTAATACAATAATTAAAACTGCAAAGTTGACTCTGACCTATTTGATACGACAGCTGATTCAGGAACCCTATCCCAAACCCATTTACCGCTGATAGAAAATTTTTGTGAAATTGAACTACTAATTAATCCCTTCAAATTCCCCAGTGAAGTTTGCGTCGTACACGTCACCGCCGTCGGACATTAAAATATGGAGTGTATTGTTCTCTTTTTCATTGTTAACCGATACGATGTAATAGCCTTTTCCTTTCTTAGAAATAGAGATGTTTTTGACCGGTATGGATGCCCAGGTTTTTGGAAGCTGGCCAAACCCAAGTCCCGCATCCTGGGATGACAGGTAATTGGCTACATCAAGTGCAAGTGTTAGTGCTGTAGACTCTGAAATCGGACCATGCCCATGTTCGCTATGAGCAAACAACGGCTGAGATACGATTAGTGTCAATAATATAAAAAAAATAGAAAATATTTTCATTGGTATTTCCAGATGTTACTTTTTCGGACTGTTGTTAATGGGAATGGGATTTTTCTCCATCATGCGAATGTTCCTCGGGCTGTTTCTCTTGCTGCTCTATTTGATTATCGGGAGCCCCCTCTGGCAAACTCTTTTGGTTAAAATCAAGTTTCTTTGAGTAGCCTGAAAGTGGTGATAATTCTTGTTGCATATCTTCGTGAGTGTGACGATGATCATCTTTATTAAGAGGGAATTCATCAGGATGACTCGTATGCTGATAGCCGTGCAACTGCATCAATAATAACAAACCACCGACCATCATCAGAGCGACATTGGAAGCCTTGCTAAAGCGCTGAAAGGAGATAGTCTTTCGCCATCCGAGCAATAGGATTAACATCAAACTCAACGCAAGGACCTGCCCTACTTCAACACCCACATTGAAGGATAATATTTTGAGTAGCAGACCGTGATCACCCAACGGTAATTGCTGTAGTCTCGTAGATAACCCAAACCCGTGAATCAAACCAAATATAAACACCATCCAGGTCAAATTGGGTGACGACATTTGGAAGTACTTCTTGAAACCATCCAGGTTATCAAAGGCCTTGTAGCACACCGTCAATGCAATAACGGCATCGATCAAATAGTAATTGGCCTTTATCGATAATAAGGTCGCAAATACCAGTGTTATTGAATGACCAATCGTAAAAGCCGTAATAAATTTAAGAATATCGCGAAAGTTGGTCAGAAAGAAAATCACACCGAACAGAAACAGCAGGTGATCATAACCAGTCAGCATATGTGTAGCACCGAGGTACATATACTCAAAATTACCAGCATTCAATATTCGGGCCTGGTCTTCAGCAGACATGCCATGAGAAATCGCACTTGTGCTGATTAGACAGAGCAAGCCGACCGTTAATAGTCTTATCATATTGTCACAAAATAAATTGTTTAATGGTCAATGTCAGGATGGGGTAAACACGTCCAACCTTTATACGTTTTGAAACGTATAAAGGTTTGCCCTACCCAAAAAATATCCGTCGGCCTAAATTGGCAGCTACAAAGTGGCTAATCGATATATAAGTCACTTTTAATAATCAATATCCCGCTGTTGTCGCAATTTGAATGTATATCTCTCGTGGCTTAGTTTCAAATGTTCTCTTAACTGCAGATCTTACAATTCTTTCAAGCTCCGACACACTTCTGTTAGCCACATCCCGGGCATTTAGAGTAATCGAAACGTCGATTAATGTTCCATTCCTCATATTGAAGCCAACCAGCGACTCAACACCAATCTCTTCCTTAATTATTCCCTTAATTTGCTCTTGAGTATCGATCGTATCTCTCATGTCCTCGACCGTGTCGCATCCCGCAAGCCCAATGACTAAGACAAGGACAAATAATAGTTGTTTCATTTTTCTACCCTGGTTATGCGGCATTAAGCGGCCGAATTCGTGCTACTTCAGATTTTAGCGCCTGGTTTGCTTGCCAAACAGTAAAGGCTCGCTGAGCGTTCAGCCAGAGCTCTGCAGAGTTACCAAACAATCGTCCAGGCCGAATAGCCATTTCAGGACTGACTGCTCGACGTTCGCGCAGCAATTCATTTATCGATTGGCGTGATACTCCCAGCGCCTTCACTAGTGTTGAAACGCTCAACCCCTAATCAGGTATGAAATCTTCACGTAGCATCTCCCCAGGATGAGTGGGTTTGCGCTTAATCCCAGTGTTCTGAATAGTCATGTACTCACCTAACATTAATGATAATCGCAGACCTCGACAGCCCAGGCATCACCATCTTCAAATCGGAAACAGATACGCCACTGATCATTTATGGCTATAGCATGTAGTTCTTCACGATCATTCGTAAGCCAGTGCTGCTTTTTTCCGGGCAAAACTTTAAGAACATCAATACAGGTAGCCAAGTCCACATATCCCCATTTTCTTGTCGCCCTTGAGTGATTTACTGAGGGAAATTTTCTGGATTTTCCAGCTTCATACAAAGACCTGGTATTTTTGTCTGCAAATGTTCTTATCATGAAGAGAACTGTAATGCGTCATGT
>JBLIOG010000054.1:0-18157 GCA_047639625.1 Gammaproteobacteria bacterium | reverse complement strand
CGCATGTCAGAGTGGATTGATATTGCCCTGGAAGAAGATGTTCAGTTTTTCGTGACTTCGCTTGGAAAGCCCGATTGGGTTGTCAAACGCGTGGAGCAGGTAAACGGCCTGGTATATCATGATGTTACTGAAAGAAAATGGGCTCAAATTGAAATCGACAATGGTGTAAATGGATTGATATGTGTCAATAATCGAGCGGGCGGGCATGCAGGTCAGTATGAGCAGACCGAACTATTCAATAGCCTGCAGGATTTAAATGTTCCCCTGGTTTGTGCCGGCGGTGTCGGCGGACAACATAGTTTTAAATTAACGTTGAAAAGTGGTTTTAGTGCAATACAACGTGGGACTCGATTTATTGCCAGTAAAGAATATAAAACCAGTTCGGCTTACAAACTGGCTATTATTAAGGCTTCAGCATCAGATATTGTTTTAAGTGAACGTGTTACCGGTATCCCTGTCTCATTGATCAATACTAAATATGTTAGAAATAGCGGTACTCGTAGTAGCGCTTTTGCTCGCTGGATGCTAGCGGGTGATAGCCGGAAACACTGGATGCGAACATTTTATGCCCTTCTATCAATATGGCAGTTAAGGAAATCATCGCTCGATGAAACTGGCAAACGAGATTTTTGGCAAGCTGGCAAAAGTGTTGATGAAATCGATCAGATATTGAGTTGTGCTGATATTATTAAACAACTGACAGGTGAAAAATAAACATGAATACTCGATTAATTGTTGTGCACGATCCGATGTGCAGCTGGTGCTGGGGATTTGCCCCCGTATTGGCAAGAATAACTAGCGAACTAGATGGGAAACTTCCCATCGAAAAATATCTGGGTGGCCTGGCACCTGATAGTGACCAGCCCATGCCAGAAAACATGATGCAATCTCTCGAACAAACCTGGCAACATATTCAGCATCGTATTCCGGGTACTGAATTTAATTTTTCGTTCTGGACTGATTGCAAACCACGCCGTTCGACTTACCCTGCCTGCAGAGCAGTGATTGCCGCGAGGCAACAGGGTCATGAATTTGACGACTTGATGACGCGACGGCTTCAGGAGGCTTATTACACAGAAGCGAAAAATCCCTCGGATATTTCTACCCATATTGAATTAGCTAGTGAGCTTGGATTGGATGCCGATCGATTTAGCAACGATTTAAAATCAGATTTTGTTAATCAAACACTTATTGATGAAATGAATTATTCAAGGTCTATAGGAATTGATAGTTTTCCAAGTCTGGCTGTAGAGGTTGATGGGCAATTTACCGGTATACCGTTAAATTACACAGATGCCGACGAGATGCTCGCCAACATAAACCGAGCCGCTGGCATTGGTTAAACGAAGCTGTGATTGCGCTGTTAAAAAATTGCATCGCGAATTTCTTCAACTTCAATAACACCGCCTGTCATATCGATTTCTTCGATTGATTCGCGCATCCCCAGTCGGTCCAGCGCAGTCAGGTTTTCCTGGTTGACGTTAGCCAGCGGATGATCTGTTGTTCCGACTGTTTGTACCAAAGCGACCTGCACAACATCAACATAGTCAGCTTTACCATTGTTGCCAGTGCGCTCGGTGTTTAAATGATTTCGCGGTACCGCAATTAAGTTTTCGCTGAACCCCCAGTTTTCCAAAATCCTGGCACCAACGACTGGATAAAGTTCATAGAGAAGTGCCTGTAATTTACCCGTATTGGACAGGAGTTCAGAATCATTTTCAGCTTTAACCAGGATCGGAGAGAATCCAATCGAATGCGTCAAACCGGCCAGTAGTGCGCTGTCCGCTTCAAGATTTGTATAGTGTTTGGCAATCATCGAACTTAATGCTGCGACGTCGGTACTTTGTTTCCAGACGTTTCTTAGATATCGATCTATGACCGGATGCGTCGCTTGAAAAAGTTGCTTCATTACCAGGCTGGTGGCCAGATTTTTAACCGTACTTAAGCCCATTCGCATGACGGCAGACTGAACATTTTCTGCCGCACTTACCCCTCTATACAAAGCGGAATTAGCGACCTGTATTATCCGTGCCGATAGCGCGGCATCGGTTGATATAATTTGCGCGACGTCTGTAATGGACGAATTTTCGTCATCGACAGTCTCTCGAACTTTTATCGCAACCTCGGGTAAGGTTGGGAGTGGAAGGCGATCGTTTTCCAGATCATCGATGATAGATTCTGCCGTAATACCCATAACAGGGTCTTCTTTAAATTATACTTACGCCGAGTATAGGTGGTAATTCCTGAAGTGTTGCAGGAATTTGAATTTTCCTACCAGACTTTTAGACATCGATGGAGTAGGGCAAATCTGCGGGTGAGAACTTAATATCGGGAGTTTTGAGCAATCGCAGTTGAGCCGATTCAGCTTTTGGGATCTGAGCGACATATAGACAATGACAATAACCATCATCGTCCATAACCGCATCGACAATTTTACCGCTACCATCTACGATATCTTTACCTTCAGTAACCAGATTGTCGCCCGGCAGAGGGCATTGATCTGATTTGAAACGGCTCAGAAACATTCGTCGTTTTAGTTTTCCAAGATACTGCATTCGCGCCACAATTTCCTGCCCTGGATAACAACCCTTTTTGAAACTGACACCGTCGAGTTGATTTAAATTAGTCATTTGTAGAACAAATTCCTCAACGGTATCCGGATAGATAACCGGTATAGCCGCGTTAATTTCTGATAGTTGCCAGGATTTAAAACTTCCGAGTTTCAATGTTTTCGCAAGAGATAACCATAATTCCCGAATTTGCTCAAAAGACAAACAACAGACTAGAAATCGACTTTGCTTGTTGACAGGTTCTAATTGCAGACTGATGATTGAATCGTCCTGATACACAGAACCAGTTTGGGTTGGCAGCGTTTCCATACCTTCTATTTCAGAACTATCAGTCTGAATAATCATTCTGGCAAAATGTGCAGACGCGTCGGCCAGGTTAACCCGGGCGTTTACGACATAAAGTTGGAGTTTCTGTAGAGTCGTTATAACAATCGATTTCGGTGTAAACAAGATGTAGCCGTTAGAAATTTGAATTACTCGAAAAATAGCGAGCATCCGACCTTTTGGCGTCGAGTATGAGCTCATTTGATAACGGGTTTCATCAATAAGCTCAATATCATTGCTGAGTTGATTTTGAAGAAAATCAGCCGCATCTTCACCCGTCACAAGGATCATACCGAGGTCGTCACCGGAACAAATAAACGAACTTGTTTGTAGGCTAGTATCCTGAGTGTTTGTAAAGTCTTGCCAATTTTTCACGATGATTTTTCCAGTTGTTGTTTAATAGCCCAGTCGATATGTTCCTGCACCATTGTATTATGTGCTGGACGTTGTTTTCTTAATATCGAGACAATATGCGGATTGTACGCTGAATTTCCAAGCCCAACGGCGAGATTACGTATCCAGCCATGATATCCCGTTCGTTTTATTGCAGATCCATTGGTTTTTTCATCAAAGGTGGTTTCATCCCACTGGAAAGATTCGAGTAGTGATGCATCATCTAGCTGATGGCGGGCAGAAAAGTCACCTTCAGAACTTAGTTGTGCAAATCTATTCCAGGGGCAAAATATCTGGCAATCATCACAACCATAAATACGATTGCCTATAGCGGACCTGAACTCTTCAGGTATTGAGGTTTTTAGTTCAATCGTCAGGTATGAAATACATCTTCGAGCATCGACCTTATAAGGCGCCACAATGGCTTGCGTGGGGCAGACATCCATACAGGTAGTACATGTACCGCAATGGTTATCCACTGGTTGGTCTGATTCAAAGGTGAGATCGGTATAAATTTCACCTAGAAAAAACCAGGATCCATGATCACGGTGCAATACATTACTGTGCTTTCCCTGCCATCCGATACCCGCTTTTACCGCTAAAGCCTTTTCGAGAACCGGAGCGCTATCAACGAACACGCGATAGCCAAAATCACCAATCACTTCCGCAATGTTGTTCGATAATTTTTGAAGTCGTTTACGCATTAATTTATGGTAGTCGCGACCCAGTGCATAACGTGATACATAGGCCTTATTATCATCATCAAGACGGCTACTCAAGTCTGACTGATCGGTTAGATAGTCGAGCCGAACGCAAATAACCGACAATGTATCTGGAACGAGTTGGTCTGGATTCAGGCGCTTTTCAAGATTACGCTCCATGTAACCCATCTCTCCATGAAAATTTCGTTCTATCCATCCCCTATAATTTGCATGCTGATCATCGAGTTTCGTGTCAGTAAATCCGACCGCCTGAAATCCTAAATCTGTTCCCATTTTTCGAATATCACTTTTGAGTTTTTGATTATGATGACTGACTGGCAATTTCATGGTTTATAGATCAACAGAAAAGAAGGAAAAGTTCAGAGCTTCGGTGGGCATGATGCAAAGGCTTGGGTACAATAGCGCATTTTGAAACAAACCTGAAATGTCAGTCTATCTCGCTATCGCAATTGGCGGCTCCGCAGGCGCTGTCTCTCGCTTCTGGGTGTCTAATGTGACTTATCAGTGGTTGGGATATAACTTTCCTTATGGAACTCTAGCGGTCAATTTGCTCGGTTCGCTGCTCATGGGGTTTCTCTCCGTATTATTAGTGCAACGGCTGGAAATTAGTGAGGAGGTTCGACTGGGAGTGATATCCGGATTTTTAGGCTCATTCACCACGTTTTCTACATTTGCACTGGATTCTCTGCAATGGATTAACAGTGGAGCCTATGTAAAGGTAATTTTATACATTGGCCTTAGCGTAACATTCTGCCTGTTTGGAGCCTGGCTTGGTTTGATCACAGGCAAACAGATTTTTTTGAGATAATATTTTAATGCTAGATACAAAATTACTACGGAATGACCTTGAAACGGTGGTAAACCAGCTCAAGACCAAGAATTTCACTTTTGATGTTGAACGATTTAATTTACTCGAAGAACGACGAAAGAAAATTCAGGTTTCGACTCAGCAATTGCAAAGTGAGCGGAATACCAACTCGAAAGCAATCGGTAAAGCGAAAGCGGCTGGAGATGATATTCAACCACTGTTAGATGCAGTTTCCGACCTAGGCGACCGGCTTAAAGCGGCTGAGGACGAGCTCGAAAAAATTCAGATAGATCTGAATGATTTATTAATGGGTGTACCCAATATTCCTGACAGTTGCGTACCTATTGGAAACTCAGAAGACGATAACCAGGAAGTGCTTAAATGGGGCACGCCTCGTGAATTCGATTTCGAGGTTAAAGATCACATTGATCTGGGCTATGGCATCGGTGGGCTTGACTTTGAAACAGCTGCAAAATTAGCAGGATCGCGATTTGTTACCATGACCGGGCCTCTGGTTACGCTGCATCGCGCTTTGATTCAATTCATGATTGTCCAACACAGCCTTGAACACGGTTACATGGAAACCTATGTTCCTTATCTGGTTAATGAAGCCAGTTTGACTGGAACTGGCCAGCTGCCAAAATTTAAAGAAGATCTATTTCATATCGAATCTGAAAACCACAATTTGTATTTAATTCCCACTGCGGAAGTGCCTGTTACTAATATTGTTGCGGATACGATTATCGAAGCCGAAAAACTGCCGCTCAAGTATGTAGCCCATACGCCCTGTTTTAGATCGGAAGCTGGATCCTATGGTCGCGATACCCGTGGAATGATACGCCAGCATCAGTTTGAAAAAGTTGAGCTGGTGCAAATTGTCAAACCGGAAGATTCAATGGATGCTCTGGAGGCCTTAACCGGTCATGCAGAAAAGATTCTCCAACTGCTCGATTTACCTTATCGGAAAGTCATTCTTTGTGGTGGCGATCTTGGGTTTTCAGCCACTAAAACTTACGACCTCGAGGTTTGGTTACCCGGTCAAAATAATTATCGTGAAATATCTTCCTGCTCTAATATGCTAGATTTTCAGGCCCGTAGAATGAAAGCACGTTGGAGAAATCCGGCAACAGGCAAACCCGAGTTGGTACATACTTTGAATGGTTCGGGCCTCGCCGTAGGGCGAACGTTGATTGCTATTATGGAAAATTACCAGGAGGCTGACGGTAGTATTCTTATCCCGGAAAAACTAAAACCCTGGATGAACGGAATGACCCGGATTGGATAATCCCGGATTGGATAATCAAAAATTGGACGAACAGGCTATACTGTATACTGAATAATGTCTTAGGTTTACAAAAATAATTAATCATGAAACTATTAGCAAAATTACTGGTATTCGGCCTTGTCATTGCATTTGCACTGCCATTTACCGTTCTTAAAGGACGGGATGGAAAACCTCTGATGAGTTTGAGTAATATTGAGCTACCGGGGTTTTCGATGCCCGATTTTTCGGATAAGGATTTGCCGAAAGGGAACTCAAACCAAAATTCCGCTGTCCAATTGGGGTTAGAAGGAAAAGATATTTTTTACAAGTGGTTTGACTCCGAAGGTAACTTGCAATTTACTACCAGCCCTCCACCCGAAGGGGTCGAATTTACAGTTAAAGGGATTGACCCTAATACAAATCTTATTCAGGCTGTAAAACCCGTTGTCAAAGAGGTTGAATCAGCTCTCGGACAGCAAGGTCAAAAAGGTCAGTCTAAATCTGCCAAGGACATCGGTAATCCGTATTCGCCTGAAAAGGTAGAAAAGTTATTTGATGATGCCCAAAATATTGAAAAATTGTTAAACGATAGACTTAAAAACCAGGAGGCCGCACTCGGTCAATAAATTATGATAAGACAGTTAGCATTAGTTAGTTTAGTTTTGGTCAGCGGTTTCGCTCAGGCAGATATAAAAGCCGCTTTCATAAATCCGGCGATTATTCTTGAACAATCACCGCAGGCTATAAAAGCGGGTCAAGAGCTTAAGCAAGAGTTTCAGGATCGTGAAGTCGCATTACGTACGCTTGCAAGCAGCATCCAGGGAATGGAAGCAGCCTACAAAAAAGACAGCGTCATTATGAACGATGAACAACGAAAGAAAGAAGAAGATAAGATCATACAAGGTAAGCGAAAGTTTCAGTTCGATCAGCAATCGCTCGGAGAAGATGTACAAAATCGGCGCAAGGAACTTATTCAGGTATTACGTAAGTCGATTAGCGAGGTAATCAAGGATTATGGCATCAAGCATGGCTATGATTTTATTTTTACCGAAGGTGTAGCTTTTGCGAGTGATAAGGTCAATGTTACGTCCGAGGTAATGAAAGAGCTGGAATTAAAGCAATAAACTGGGATTTACATCAAGCCGTGAAATAAGCCCGGAAAAATAACTTACACAAATTTTCATCCAGGTAAAGAAAAGCCGAGGAACTGAGTTCCTCGGCTTTTTTATTTCCAATCATACATTTAAAAATATCTCGAAAGACCTATGTTTCTTTGGAAGTTGCTGTTGGAATAGTCTCGACTTGTACATGCGCCGCGCTAACGGCAACTGCAACTGCAACAGGTTTTTCGGTTACAACCTTAACGGCTTCAGTTTTTGCCTGAGGCGGTGGTGGAGCGGTAACTGTTTGAGTCTTCGGCACCTCAATGGCAGCAGGTTTAGAGGCTGCAGGCTTTAATTTAGGCGGATTTACAGGAACGTTGCCTTCCTGTGATACCACCTTAGTATTCTCCTTTATATCATCATGCGGGGGTTTTGATTCAGATGAATTATTCTTCGCAGAAGTTT
Organism: Gammaproteobacteria bacterium; assembly: GCA_047639625.1. Lineage (GTDB taxonomy): Bacteria > Pseudomonadota > Gammaproteobacteria. The sequence goes on along the minus strand of JBLIOG010000054.1, from coordinate 10,508 downwards.
CCTTTGGTGATGACTTTTCAACGGTAGTAGTCGATGCCACTGACTCCCCGGGTGACGAATTAGAACTATTTTCAGCGCTTTGGTTATTTTGTCCTTTTGATTCACCCGAACTCGATTGGGCGTTTCCAGCCGGCTTGCTTTGTGATCGACTATAATCGGTATTCCGGCCACTCCCTGAAGACTGCGGTTTTTCTACCGGTACATTTGATTCGTTATTTTGATTACCTGAGTTTTCAACGGGTGCAGATTGTCCATTGGCTGCAACATTTCCAGAAGCGGATGATGCTTCGTTTGGATTTGCCTGATCTTGCTCTTGCTGATTAGGATTAGCAGTACGATTTCGATTGTTACGATTCCCCGAACGATTATTACGATTTCGAGAGTTCCGGTTTCTACTCTTTTTAACTTCTGATGATTCAACCTTTTCGGGCGAGCTAGAGACATCATCACTGGCCTGACTGACTGAAGCAGCGACTTCTTCTTTAGGCTCGGTGCTACTAGTGTCGTTTTGACGTGAACGATTACGGTTCTGATTGTTGCGTGGTTTATTAGGTCGACGGTTTCTATTATTACCACGATTTTGGGGACGCGACTCTTTTGGCGGTGATGATATTTCAGCGCTATCCGTCGAAGCCGATTCGCCTCCGAATATTGCTGTAAAAATCTTTTTCAGAAAGCTCGGTTTATTCACCACTGGTTGAATTGTCGGTGGTTTCGGCGCAGGAGGGGTAACCCTTTGGACTGCTGGGGCCTCTGCCTTAGATTCATAGGGCTGACTGACTTCAACCAGATCGACTGTATCTTCCTCTGTCGTCAATTCGTAGGATTTTTTGTAATTAGATTCATGGCGATGAGTGTCATTATCCTTTACCCGTTCCAGTGAATAATGGGGAGTTTCAAGTTTAGGATCGGGAATGACAACAATATTAACCTTACGACGTTGCTCAATTCCTTCGATCTTGTCGCGTTTTTCATTCAACAGGTAGGTCGCACACTCAATCGGCAGTCGGGCCAGAATTTTGCCGGTATTGTCTTTCAGTGATTCTTCTTCCAGCAATCGTAGAACTGCCAGAGATAATGATTCTGTGTCTCTGATTGTACCCTGGCCAATACAACGTGGGCATACTATTTGACTCGATTCACCAAGTGACGGGCGTAATCGCTGTCGGGACATTTCCATTAATCCAAAGCGTGATATCCGGCCAATCTGTACTCTTGCCCGATCATCGTAAACCGAACTTCTTAATCTATTCTCGGTTTCACGTTGATTTTTACTGGATAACATATCGATAAAATCGATAACAATTAAACCGCCGAGATCACGAATTCGGAGCTGCCGTGCAATTTCTTCTGCGGCTTCCAAATTGGTGTTTTTAGCGGTTTCTTCAATATCGCTGCCTTTAGTCGCGCGGGCAGAATTCACATCTATGGAAGTCAAAGCTTCAGTATGGTCAATAACAATCGCACCACCGGAGGGTAATGTTACCTCGCGTGAAAATGCGGATTCGATCTGGTTTTCAATCTGAAAACGATTGAATAGAGGTAATTTTTCATCAAACATTTTGAGCTTGGACAATGAATTAGGCATAACCATCGACATGAAGTCGTGTGCCTGATCATAGGCTTGCTGTGAGTCAATTAGAATTTCACCGACATCAGATTTGTAGTGATCGCGGAGCGCACGAACAACAATGTCAGATTCTTCGTAAATTAAAAATGGGGCTTTGCGCTCTTCAGCCGCTTTTTCGATGGCTTGCCAAACTAGATTTAAATAATCCAGGTCCCATTGCATTTCTTCGGTTGAACGACCAACACCGGCAGTTCGAACAATCATGCCCATGTCTTCGGGCATTGTCAGTTCAGACATTACTTTTTTTAGCAGATCACGATCTTCACCTTCAATCCGACGCGATACTCCGCCAGCTCGAGGGTTTTTCGGCATCGCAACAAGGAATCGACCTGCAAGGCTGATAAAACTGGTTAAAGCTGCGCCCTTATTACCGCGCTCTTCTTTCTCAATCTGAACGATAATTTCCTGATCAACTTTGATCGCATCCTTCAGTAAAGGTTTGCCGTTATCATCACGGGGGGCGTCGTTATAGTACTGTTTGGAAATTTCCTTGAAGGGTAAAAATCCGTGGCGATCTGCACCATAATTGACAAAAGCTGCTTCGAGACTTGGCTCTATCCGCGTTATTTTGCCTTTATATATGTTTGATTTTTTCTGTTCTCGTGAAGGTACTTCGATGTCGAGGTCGTACAAGCGCTGGCCATTGACCATTGCGACTCGCAATTCCTCTGCCTGAGTGGCATTGATAAGGATACGTTTCATTTATAAAGCCTTGAATTATAGGCCCGGGACTTGCACTTGCAGTTAATTCTGAAGATTTAACAAGTACGTTCATTTCTTTTTCAGGGGATAACAACAATATTGTTTTAAGGCCCCTGACGAGCGCGAAATTGTTAATCAGAATATAGCTATATAATAGAGTGTGCATAAACCGGGTCGTTTAGTGAGTCCAGAATGCAGCCCAGATATGGGCGAAACAGTTGGAACGTCTAGTTCGGCAATCCCATTCGCAGGAGGATCGGAATTGCCTGAATTTTTCGTAGTGTTTTGTAATGCGATAAAACAGTACAATGCTACCGACCTAAATATATCACACTTATCCTGACTACCATACATTGAATACAGAATTATCCGAAAAGACCTCCGTAAGATTTGTCGATATAGAAACCGAGACTGTAGGCCAACGTCTTGATAACTTTTTATTGAAAATTTTTAAAACCGTTCCCAAAAGTCGAATCTATCGGATCATCCGAAAGGGTGAGGTTCGCGTCAATCGTAAGCGGGCAAAGGCTGAGTATAAACTCGTACTCGGTGATCAAATACGGATCCCGCCCATCCGGATTGATAACGATGAATCGAGAGTTTTTGCCATACCAGACCGAGTTAAGCAGCTTGTGGAGACCTCCATACTGGTAAATAATAAAAATTTTATTGTAATCAACAAGCCACCAGGACTTGCAGTTCATTCGGGTTCAGGTATTGAGTACGGTGTAATAGATGTAATGCGCAGTCTGTATCCGGATAGAAATATGGAGCTGGTTCATCGACTTGATCGAGATACCAGTGGTTGTTTAATGATAGCGTCCGGAAGACAGGCGCTTGTTCAAATGCAAAAGGCGCTTCAGGAAAACCAGATTCGAAAAAGTTACGTTGCGCTGGTTCATGGACGGTGGCCAGATAACCTGCTTGATATCAAACATCCCTTAAGAAAGTTTACTTTGGAAAATGGTGAACGCCGGGTCCGGGTCGACCCACAGGGCCAGGAGAGCCATACTCGAATCACAACGCTCGAGCATTTCAAAGACTGTAGTCGATTGAACATCGAGCTCTTAACCGGTCGAACTCATCAGATACGAGTTCATTGCCAGCAAACTGAACATGAAGTTATTGGCGATAATAAATATGGTAATAAAGAGGTCAATCGAAAATTTAAACATAAAGGTTCGAAACGCCTTTATTTACATGCAAGTTGTCTGGAGTTCCCCGATGTCTCCTTTATGGCGGACCAGGTTATTAATGCTCCAATCCCCGATGAATTTGAGCAGTTGATAGCAAATCGATGAATTCATATGGTGTTGTAATTTTTGACTGGGATGGAACTCTGGTTGATTCGCAGGCCCAGATAGTCAGACATATGCAGACTGCATTTAAACAGCTTGGTCTCGAGCCCCCGTCGACTTATTCGATTCGACAGATTATTGGACTCAGCATCGACATTGCGATTCGGCAACTGTATCCAGATGCCGATAACACCTTAATCAAGCAGATAACCGATGCCTATCGAAATGAATATTATGCGGCTCCGCACTCGGAGTTCCAGTTATTTGACGGCACTCTAGAAATGCTAGATGCGATCCGTGAACAATCGATTTATCTCGCAGTCGCGACCGGCAAAAGTCGGCGTGGGTTAGATCATGAGCTGGATCAGTTCGGTATTAGTAATTACTTCTCGATTACCCGATGCGCGGACGAAACCCGATCTAAACCAAATCCATTAATGTTGCAAGAAATCTTGATAGATCTGGATTTGACCATAGATAAGGCGCTCATGGTCGGTGACACAAGTTACGATTTAGATATGGCAAACGCAATTGGAATGGCAAGTATAGCGGTTACCTGGGGAATGCACTCCAGTGAGCAACTGCTGGCCTGTAACCCTGCCTTTATCATTGACTCCTTTGAACAACTGAAACCTCTTGTTAGCGATATAGAATGATTTTTAATTCCCGGAATGATGCCGATGACAATTCGAACTACCAAAAGATTGTGCATGATCTGGCCTTCGGTGCACTAGCCGAACAGCGTCGAACCCGACGGTGGCGGATATTTTTTGTGAGTTTGTTTTTCGTTTATCTTTTCGCGGTGACAGGAACAATCATGTTCTCCGGCCCGACTAGTATGATTGGCGAAGATGGCGAACATACCGCCCTGGTAAAACTAAATGGTGTCATTGCCAGCGGTGAAGAGGGTGGGGCCGCTAATGTCATACAGGGACTAAAAGCGGCCTTCAAAAATGAAAATACCCAGGGTGTCATCCTTGAAATTAATTCGCCGGGTGGTTCACCTGTCCAGTCTTCTTATATCTATGAAGAGATAATTGCACTGAGGGATGCGAATCCAGATATACCCCTGCATACTGTAATCACTGACATAGCGGCCTCGGGTGGCTATTTTGTTGCTTCAGCATCTGATCAGATATTCGTAAATCGATCGAGTCTGGTCGGGTCAATTGGTGTCCGCATGGATGGCTTTGGGTTTGTTGGTTTAATGGAAAACCTCGGCATAGAGCGAAGGTTATTAACGGCGGGAAAAAATAAAGGGCTTGCCGATCCTTTTCTTCCGGAGCAACCGGAACAAACCCGACATTTACAAACGATGCTCGACGAAGTCCACGGTCATTTTATAGAAGCGGTAAAGCAGGGAAGGGGAAATCGACTTAAAGAAGTCGATGGAATCTTTAGTGGACTAATCTGGAGTGGCGAAAAATCAGTAGAAATAGGGTTAACAGATGGATTTGGATCGACTCAATCAATTGCAAGAGATTTGATAGGAGCCGAAAAAGTGGTTGATTTTACCCCGAAGGGTGAATTTATAGACAGAATCGCCAGCCAGCTTAGCAGTTACCTCAAGTTAAATTTGCTGCAGTCTCCGCAATACAGGTTTTAGAATTGTTATATTACGGTGACTCCAGCATTTTCCAGCATGGATACCAGTCGAATGAGAGGCAGGCCAATTATAGCGGTTGGATCGGTGCCCGACATAGCATCGAAAAGAGCGATGCCATAACCTTCCGACTTAAAACTTCCTGCGCACTGATAAGGTTCTTCGACTCGTAAATAATGATCTAGTTGTTTGTCATTTAACTGGCGAAATTTTACTTCGTACAATACCTCTTCACATTCATAGCTGCGGGTGTCAGTCTGTAAAACACAGACACCCGTATGAAAGATAATAGATCGCCCCTGCATCGATTTTAACTGCGACATTGCATTGGCATGATTACCGGGTTTGCCTAGAATATTTCCATCCAGAACAGCGCATTGATCAGAACCGATAATGATGCTGCGGGGGGCAGCGGTTTTTGCTACTGCGAGTGCTTTTTCGTAAGCAAGCCTTATTACATAATCTGAAGCTGTTTCTTTGATGCGCGCAGTTTCATCAATATCGGGGGAATTGCAGCTGAATTCGAGGTTAAGTCGATTTAGTAACTCGCGACGAAAAGGAGAGCTGCTTGCTAGAATGATAGGATTAGACAAAATAATTTCACAATGTAGCGATTAAATAAAACCCGATAGATCGCTGTCTAAAAGCTGACCTGCATCGATTGGCGCAGAAGTATATTACAGCAACTAAAAATTGACAGAAAAACCCTGTTAATTCCTTAATTTACATAGACAAAACAAAGCATCTGCCTGTAGACTCCGCGCTTTTTCATGCACGACAAACTACGTTATAATTATCTGGTTCAGAAAGAGGTCATTCGCAGCAGTTATTTTGAAGGCGAACTCGAATCTGAAGACATGTCTCGGCTCAGCGAATTAACCATTCCGAGTGGTCAAAAGATAGGCGTTACATTTGAATTCGTTCAAAGCGAATACGATGTGCCAAAAATCCAGGGTAGTCTGAAATGTAAGCTGGATATGCAATGCCAACGCTGTTTGCAGGCTATGGAAATTGCGATAGACCAGGACTTCCAGTTACTCATTGATGCGAAGGATGATTTAGTTAGCGAATCAAAATTGGATAGTGTAATGAGTGATGAAGGTTATGTTGATATTCGAGAAATTATCGAAGACGAGTTAATACTAACCATACCGCTCGTAGCAATGCATGAAGATACGACCTGTCATGAATTTTGGCAGCACACTGAACCGGAAATTGAACCGGCACAGAAAGAAAATCCGTTTGCAGTGTTAGCTCAACTGAAAACAAAACATTAATGATCCGGAGAATTTAAATGGCCGTTCAAAAAAGCCGAAAAACCCCTTCAAAACGCGGTATGCGTCGATCGCATGATGCTTTAACGACTTCGACTTTGTCGGTTGAACCTACCACAGGTGAAACGCATCGACGTCATCACATCAGCGCCGATGGTTATTATCGTGGTCGCCAGGTTGTAGCAGAAAAAGTTGAAGAAGACGAAGAGTAATCTTCTGAATTTTAATTAAACGAATACGGGCGGTAATACCGCCCGTATTCGTTTCTGAAATATAATGACCGATAAAAAAATCGCAATCGATGCCATGGGCGGTGATCATGGCCCAGGCGTAACTGTGCCTGCTGCCAAACAAGCATTGGCTCAAATACCTGGCTTATCACTCATTCTGGTCGGAGATCAGGATAGATTAGCCGAAGAAATTGAGAAATGTGGTCTGGCCAATGAAAAACGCATTTCGATTCACCATGCCTCTGAAGTTGTAGAAATGGATGAAGTTCCGGCAGTCGCGCTAAAAAAGAAAAAAGATTCTTCAATGCGTGTTGCGATTAATCTGGTTAAAGATGGTAGTGTTCAGGCTTGTGTTAGTGCAGGTAACACGGGCGCATTGATGGCAACCGGTAAGTTTGTACTGAAAACCTTGCCCGGTATTAGTCGTCCAGCTATCTGTACCATGTTGCCGTCGATGAGGGGATCTACCCATATGCTTGATCTGGGTGCCAATATCGAATGCAGTGCCGAAAACCTAACCGAATTTGCAGTTATGGGATCGGTACTGGCGCAATCTGTAGAAGGCGTTAAAAATCCTCTTGTTGGTCTATTGAACATCGGTTCGGAAGCGATGAAGGGAAATGAGACTATCAAGAAGGCCAGTCAGATGATTGCCGAGACTGGCATTAATTATCATGGATTTGTCGAAGGTGACGATATATACAAAGGGACTGTTGATGTAGTGGTAACCGACGGTTTTGTTGGTAACGTATCGCTTAAAACTGGCGAAGGCCTGGCTTCACTCGTCAATTTTGTTTTAAAACGTGAATTCAAACGCAATATTTTCACTAAAATGGCTGCAATTGCTGCCTATCCAGTGCTACAGGGCGTTAAAAAGATACTAGATCCACGACGCTATAACGGAGCCAGTTTTCTCGGCTTAAATGGTATCGTTGTAAAAAGTCATGGTGGTGCCGACGTAAGTTCATTTTTAAATGCGATTAAAATTGCTAGTATAGAGGTCGACAATGACGTTCCTCAGCAAATAGCCAGTGTCATTGACACTTATTTTAATCGTTCAGGAGATTCAATCTGATGGTTTATGCCCGAATTACCGGGACAGGCGGGTACCTTCCTGAGAATGTCGTTAGCAATAAGGACATGGAAAAAATCGTCGATACCACAGATCAATGGATCCAGGAACGAACCGGAATTGAGCAGCGCCATATAGCTGTTGAAGGACAAACGACCGTAGACCTCGCAGAACAAGCGGCTTTACTCGCAATTGCTGCAGCCGATATCGACCCCCAGGAAATTGATCTAATCATTCTGGCGACATCAACACCCGACAAAATATTCCCAAGTTCCGCCTGCATTTTGCAAGCCCGGCTTGGTATTCATGGCTGCCCTGCATTTGACATTCAGGCTGTCTGTACCGGTTTTGTTTATGCGCTGGCCGTGGCAGAAAAATTTATCAAGTCGGGTAGTAGTAAAAAGGCATTGGTGGTGGGTGCTGAAGTATTTTCAAGAATTCTCAACTGGGAAGACAGATCAACCTGCGTTTTGTTCGGCGACGGTGCGGGTGCGGTCATACTCGAAGCTAATGAAGAAACGGGTATTTTGTCGACGCATATACATGCCGACGGCCAATACGAAAACCTACTCTGGGTACCGCATGGAATCGGCGATGGCTTAGATCAAGTTAAGGCTGGCAAAGGCTATGTCGAAATGAAAGGCAACGAAGTATTTAAAATGGCAGTAAATACTTTAGGACGTATAGTCGACGAAACCCTCGCACACAACAAAATGATGAAGTCTGATATAGACTGGTTGGTACCACACCAGGCCAATATTCGAATAATTAAAGCGACTGCAAAAAAGCTCAAGATGTCGATGGAGCAGGTCGTTGTGACCGTCAACAAGCATGGTAATACATCTGCGGCTTCAGTTCCGCTTGCTTTAGATGTTGCTGTCCGTGATGGACGAATTCAACGCAATGAATTGTTGCTGCTGGAAGCCTTTGGCGGTGGATTCACCTGGGGTGCAGCTTTACTGCGTTTCTAATTCTCGGTAACATCGACAGAAATCGACTATGGACTCGAATCCATTCAAAGAACTTAGGATCAATCCTCCCGATTTCACTGTCTAAGACCTTCCAACCCTATGTTATCGCTTACATCGTGTAAGAATCGTATGGTAGACTTGTTTTATCCTACAATAATAAATTCAAAGAATGATTACCGTTTTATTAATCGATGACCATGCACTCGTGCGCACGGGTATTTGCCGGTTATTGGAAGACAGCAAACAAATAACAATTATTGGTGAAGCTGAGAGTGGAGAAACGGGCTGCCAATTAGTTCAGGACCTGAAACCAGATGTGATTCTGATGGATGTCAATATGCCTGGAATCGGAGGGGTTGAAGCCTGCAGGCGAATCTTGCAGCGCGATAACCTTCAGAAGATTATCGTTCTAACAGCCCACAACGAACAAACATTTCCAAAACGATTACTGGAAATTGGAGCAAAGGGTTATCTCACCAAAGAATGTGGTGTAGAAGAAATGATCCAGGCGATAAAAACTGTCGCAAATGGCGGGGCTCACATTGCACCGGCAATCGCACAGCAACTCGCATTATCACTATTACCGGGTAACAATCCTAACCCTGTTGATACACTGTCGCGTCGAGAGTTTCAGGTCATGTTAATGATTTCACATGGCCTCAGTAACGCCGAAATTTCACAGAAACTTTGCCTTAGTCCCAAAACAATCAGTACTTATCGACTGCGAGTGCTTGAGAAATTAGGCGCACACAATGAAGTCGATTTGATCAGAGTTGCGGTAGAGCAGGGTATGGTTGAGTTCGCCAGTTCTGATCTTTGAATCCGCCAACCAATTGTCAAGGATGTAAACGACTGGTCGATTATCGAAAGTCAGTAGAAACACGATTCCCGGATTATCATTGCAAGCCGGTTAATACTTTTGGTGAAACCTCATCCAGGTTGCTAATAGTCGGATTGGCACCTGGATTACACGGCGCGAATGCCACCGGGATTCCGTTTACTGGAGATGCCTCAGGAGAATTGCTCTTCCATTGCCTTGAAAAATATGGATTGGCTGATTTCGAAGGACATCAAGTCGCTCCTCGATTTCTGGATTGTCGAATTACCAACGCAGTCAAATGTTTACCCCCTTTAAATAAACCAATAGCGGCTGAAATAAATGCCTGCAACAAATTCCTTAACGCCGACATTTCTGAATTAGCTTCAAATACCATCATTCTAGCGCTAGGGAGAATTGCACATAACGCAATCATCAAAGCCCTGCAGAAAAAACAAAGTGACTTTCGATTTGGACACCATGTAGAGCATGCTCTGGAAGATGGTAAAATCTTGATAGATTCCTACCATTGCAGTCGTTACAACATTCAAACGGGACGTTTGACGGTAGAACAATTTGAGCAAATATTTTCTAAAATTCGAACGCTATTGGATCAATGAACGACAAACCAACATTTGATAGTAAATCTTTCCTGGCAAGGATGAATTCCAGGCCGGGCGTCTATCGGATGATCGACGCCAAACAGCAGGTCATCTATGTAGGCAAGGCAAAAAATCTAAAAAATCGTTTAAGTAGTTACTTTAGAGCGACCGGACTTTCAACTCGACTGATGTCGCTCGTATCGAATATCGCTGAAATTGAAGTGATAAATACTCGAACAGAAAGTGAAGCGCTTTTGCTCGAAAACGATTTAATTAAAAATCTTAACCCTCGCTACAACATCCTGTTTA
>JBLIOG010000053.1:0-18542 GCA_047639625.1 Gammaproteobacteria bacterium | reverse complement strand
TATAAAGATGCGCCGGGTGACGCACAGGAATGGCTCTCAAAAATGGGTGATCCCTACATGTTAAGTATCAGCGATATCGAAGGTAGAACTGGAATCGACTGGGGTGTTTACGGTGTGCCTGAAACGTTTGTTATCGATAAAAAGGGTCATATACGATACAAACATATTGGGCCGGTTACAGCGGAATCACTTCGGACTGATGTGCTGCCGGCTATTAAGGACCTACTCGGATGATGAAAAAATTTATCTTGCCGATATTATTTCTATTAGGCTACTTTGGCTCAACCAATGCAGCGATTGAAGCTTATCAATTTAAGACAGCAGAAATGGAAGCGGATTATACCCAGTTGATTAATGAACTCCGGTGCCTGGTTTGTCAAAACCAGAATCTTTCTGGTTCTAATTCTGATCTCGCCAAAGATTTACGCAGACAGACGTTTGAAATGTTAACGGCCGGAAATTCAAGCGAGCAAGTCGTTGATTTTATGGTCCAACGATACGGTGACTTCGTCTTATATCGCCCGCCACTGCAACAAAATACCTGGCTATTGTGGCTGGGACCATTCGTGTTATTGAGTATAGTTTTGATGTTAATGATTAATCGGTTTAGAAAAAAACAACCCCTCGATACTACCGATGAGAACGCGTTGGCAAAGGCTCGTGCCTTGCTCCAGGATCAGGGCGATTAATGATGACTTTTATTCTGATAAGCAGCGCATTGATTGCGTTGGCTTTGGTCTTGCTATTAATCCCGTTTATTCGGCGTGATGCATCCATTGACGAAGGTGACCAGCGCCTGGAGCAAAATATAGGCATTGCGCGCGAGAAGAAATTGCAATTGGCCGCACAGCTTGAAAAAAATGATATTACCCACGCAGCTTATGAGGCTGAGCTGACCGATCTGGAACGTTCCCTGGCATTTGATATTGAAAAAACGGATCATATCGACAGTAATCAAAATGGTCGTTGGATGGTCGTCTTTATTGCGCTTGTCCTGCCAGTTTGTAGCGCTGTGCTTTATTGGAACTATGGCGCATACCAGGTCATAGAGAATCCTCAGCTGGCACAGGCCAGAAAACCGGAAGCGGTTGTTACTGCGCCCGATATGTCCCTGGATGAAATGATTGTTGCGGTCAAGAAAAAGCTAAAAGAGAATCCCGATGATGCCCGTGGTTGGTTTGCTCTCGGGAAAACATTGATGGCGAAACAGGAATTCGAGCAAGGACTCGCTGCTTTTGAGCGAACTAACGAGTTAGCCCCGAATGAGCCGGGTGTTTTATTTTCATTAGCCGATGCAATGGCAATTGTAAATGATGGAATGATCGAAGATGCGACGCTGGGTTTAATCAATCTAGGGCTGTCAATTGATCCGCTGAATCCGAGTGGACTTTGGCTTGCCGGTCTTGCGGAAGAACAGCGCGGGAACTTCAAGAAAGCCCATCAGTATTGGGTTGATTTACTACCGATAATCTCTAACGATCCTGAGTCAAGTTATGAAGTCAGATCATTGATTGCAATGATGGAAGAACGTGATCCGGAGATAACCAAGTTTGAAGAAAACTTGCTGCCTGCGGATTTTGTGTCAGTGGTTTTACAGGTCGATATCAACGAAGAATTACGGAGTAATAGCGATCCTGACGATGCCGTATTTGTCTATGCAAAAGCCATGAGCGGGCCACCGATGCCATTGGCGGTTCAACGTATTAAAGTCAGCGACTTACCGGTCGAGATCCGGTTGTCAGATATCGACGCGATGATTCCAAATATGAAACTGTCTCTTTTCGAACAGGTCATAGTGGGCGCACGCGTTTCTAAATCAGGTCAACCTGTTGCACAGCCGGGTGATTATTTTATCGAAGTTGAGTCGGTAGATGTAGATAGCCAAAATAATACCGATTCAATCCAACTGTTGATTAATCAGGTTAAGCAATGAGAAATTGCTTTGACAAGGACTCGATTTTGATTCGTTGTCGAACCCTGATTTAATCCAGGCTTTTCTTAATGTCTTGGTAGGGTGCGGTAATCGCATATACGTTCTGATAACCCATATTCTTCAATGTATGTGCTGCGAGTGAAGCCCTGCCACCGCCAGCACAGTGGGTCAAAATAATGGTTTCCGCATCGGGACAATGCTTATGTACCATCATTTCGAGCAAACCTCGGGGTATATTAATCGATTTGTCGAGCTTCGAATTTTGAGCTGAGCTTTCTTCACGTACATCCAGAATAACCGCATCGGGGCATTCATTCAGTTTGACTTTTGCACCGGCTGCATCCAGGCAGGTAATTGATTGTTGGGCTTCACTGATTAAGTCACCGGCATTTTTTAGCATTATTAATTCCTGACTGTCATTGGATAATTTAAGTGTTTAGCTGGCATTAATTTTTGAAACACACCAGTTGGAAACCGCAAACGATAGTATATCGCAAGGCCGCATTTTGTCCTCGAGTTCATTAGTTTGTTGACCTAGATGATCAAGTGCGGCGATAAGTTGCTTAGATACTTTGGTTTTATCCAGTGCAGCGGCGCCTGTTTGTTTACTGAGTTTTACGCCGTCTGCATTATTAACCAAAGGCAAATGTAAATAGTCAGGTGTTTGGAATTCGAGTCTATTTTGCAGATATATATGTAAAGGCGTGTTGTTTAGCAAATCTTCACCACGAACAACTTCAGTGATTCCCTGCAAATGATCATCAACCACAACCGCAAGATGATAAGCATAGATTTGATCGACTCTTTTAAGGACAACGTCACCAATATCAATCGGTATATCCAGATTAACCGATCCGTAAACTGGATCTACAAATGTAATCTTCGATGCGTTTTTGGTCATCAGACGAATTGAATGATTGTTAATGAGTAGCTGTTCGTCGCGGCAGAATCCGGGATAGATTTGTCCGAGCGGGCCGTATTCCGCACCACCATCGCGAAGTTGCTTACGACTGCAGCGACAGGCATAGGCGAGTTCATTACCGATTAATTCGTCAAGGTAAAATTGGTATTGTTCGAAATTTTGGCTTTGATAGAATACCGGACCATCCCAGTAAAATCCGAAAGTCTCGAGATCCTGTAAAATTTGATCACTAGCCGTTGGGACTACACGCGGTGTATCAACGTCTTCAATTCGAAGAATCCATTGGCCGTTTTGAGCTCGAGCCTGACAGTAACTACCCATGGCTGCGACTAGCGATCCAAAATGTAATGGACCTGACGGAGAAGGGGCGAAGCGGCCAATGACTGGCATTAAACCAACAAATTTTGAAGTATTTTCTGATAAATATCGGATAGCACATCGAGGTCTTTGACCCGAACATTTTCGTCGATTTTGTGGATCGAATCATTAACCGGGCCGAGTTCGAGAACCTGTGAACCGGTCGGAGCAATAAAACGACCGTCGGATGTCCCGCCAGCTGTCGATAAACTGGTTTGGCGTCCAGTGATATCGGAGATGGCATTTTGCGCTGCAGTGACCAGTTCACCTTCCGCTGTCAAAAAGGGATAGCCGGATACACGCCAATCGATTTCGTAATTGAGTTTGTGCTTGTCGAGAATGCCATTGCTAATTTGAATGACTTTTTCGTGATCGAGTTCAGTTGAATAACGAAGGTTAAATTGAATATCAATTTGCCCCGGTACTACATTAGTCGCGCCCGTGCCGGAATTAATATTGGAAATCTGAAAACTGGTGGCAGGAAAAAAATCATTTCCCTGATCCCACTCATAATTGGCGAGTTCGTCGAGCGCTGGTAGAGCACGATGGATTGGATTGATCACCTGCTCGGGATAAGCGACATGTCCCTGGATGCCTTTAACGGTTAACCGCGCACCGATAGAACCACGACGGCCATTCTTAACGACATCTCCAACTTCAGCACTACTCGATGGTTCGCCAATTAATGCCCATTTTATATTTTCACCTCGAGCCTGCAGCGCTTCAATGACTTTTACCGTGCCGTTGACTGAAGGTCCTTCTTCATCGCTCGTAATTAACAAAGCGATCGAGCCTTTGTGATCCTGGTATTGGCTAACGAATTTTTCGCAGGCAGTTACGAAGGCGGCGATGCTTGATTTCATGTCTGCCGCACCACGACCGTATAAATATCCATCCCTAATTTCGGGCTTAAACGGGTCACTGCTCCATTCGTCCAATGGGCCGGTAGGAACAACATCGGTATGACCGGCAAACACCAGTACCGGCTCCTGTTTGCCGCGTCTGGCCCAGAGGTTTGTGACATCATCAAATTGCATCGTTTCACAGACAAATCCGATGGCTGATAAACGTTCGATTAATAATGCCTGACATCCGCAGTCATTGGGTGTGACTGAAGGTCTTTTAATCAGGTCGATCGCAAGTTGTAAAGTTGAACTGACAGTCATTTATGCAAAGGTCTCCAGGTATCTCGATTCATCAAATCCTAGAACTAAATCTTCGCCACGAACTAGAAGAGGCCGTTTGATGATGGCTGAATTCTCGAGCATAAGTTGAATGGCACTCTTCTGATCAATGTTTTCCTTAATCGTATCAGGCAACTTACGCCAGGTGGTACCGCGTTTGTTTAATAGAGCTTCCCAGCCAAGCTGGTCAACCCAGTTGGAAAGCAGTTGCTGATCGAGGCCGTCTGTTCTGTAATCGTGAAACCGATAATCAATGGACTGAGTATCGAGCCATTTACGCGCCTTCTTGATGGTGTCGCAATTTTTAATGCCGTAAACAATGACTTGATCTGTCATAACTGAATGTCCTAAATATTTCTAAGCAATTCGTTAATGCCAACTTTTGATCGCGTTTTTTCGTCAACTCTTTTGACGATCACGGCACAGTAAAGACTGTATTTTCCATCTTCTGATGGTAAGTTTCCGGAAACTACAACGGATCCTTCAGGAATGCGTCCGTAACTAATCTCTCCAGTTTCACGATCGTAAATTTTCGTGCTCTGGCCAATATAAACGCCCATTGAAATAACCGAGTTTTTCTCAACTATGACTCCTTCTACGACCTCAGAACGAGCACCGATAAAACAATTGTCTTCGATGATAGTTGGACTGGCCTGTAGCGGTTCAAGAACACCGCCAATACCAACTCCGCCAGATAGGTGAACATTTTTACCGATCTGCGCGCAGGATCCGACTGTCGCCCAGGTATCAACCATAGTTCCGCTATCGACATAGGCACCAATGTTGACATAGGAAGGCATCATCACAACGCCCGGTGCAACATAGGCACCTTTTCTTGCTACGGCGGGTGGTACTACACGAACACGGCTGGCGACATGTTGTTCATGGGTTAACCCCGCAAACTTGGAATCAACCTTGTCAAAATACTGAGTAAAACCGCCGTCCAAAATCTGATTCTCACGAATCCTGAAAGATAATAAAACGGCCTTCTTCAGCCATTCATTGACTTGCCATCCAGCTTTAACCGGTTCCGCTACCCTGGACTCACCAGAATCCAGCAAGTCGATTGCGGCGTTAACCGCAGATTTGATTTCTGGACTAACATTTGAGGGTGTGATTTCGGCGCGATTGTCGAAAGCAGCTTCAATAATGGATTGTATGTCGGGCATTGTGCTCTCCTAAAGACTAGATAATAAATTATTAATTCGATGGGCGGCTTCCAGACATTCATCCAGCGAAGCGACCAGTGCCATTCTTATCCTGTTCTCGCCCGGATTCTTTGATCCGGTGCGTCGTGAGAGAAATTGACCGGGTAACACCGTTACATTTTGTTGCGCGTACAGTTTCCTGGAAAACTCAGTATCCGCTATCGGTGTCGGTGCCCAGAGATAAAATCCTGCGTCGGGTTTTGGCGGCGCGAGTGTATCAGAAAGTATCGCTAAAACCTGATCAAATTTCCTTCGATAGCGCTCTCGATTTTCGACAACATGGGTTTCATCAGCCCAGGCCAGCGCGCTAGCAGCTTGAGTTGCTGGCGGCATTGAACATCCATGGTAAGTGCGATAAAGCAAAAATCGATTGAGAATATTGGCATCACCGGCAACGAATCCAGAGCGTAACCCCGGTAGGTTAGAACGCTTCGACAAGCTGTGAAAAACAAGGCATCGGTTGAAATCGGTTAGCCCCATCGCTGCAGCCGCCCCCAAAAGGCCTTCCGGCGGATTTTCCTTGTCAAAATAAATTTCGGAGTAGCACTCATCACTCACCAATACAAAATCATGCTTTTGAGCCAAACTGATCAGAGTTTGTAAATATTCTCGACTCATGACTGCGCCGGTTGGATTGCCCGGATTACAGATGTACATCATTTGACAGCTACCCCACTGCTCAGTGGTTAATTGCTCAATATCGGGTAGAAAGTGATTCTCCTCATGGCAGTCGATATAAAGTGGTATTGCACCTGACAGAAACGCCGCGCCTTCATAAATCTGATAAAACGGATTCGGTAGAACTAGACTGGCTTTATCGCTTTGTCGGTTAATGATCGTTTGCGCGACAGCAAAGAGGGCTTCTCTTGTACCGTTTACGGGTAATACATGTTTTTCGGCGTCAATAATATTCGGACTAATGTTGAATCGACGCGAAAGCCATTGAGCGATCGATTCGCGTAGGGCATCTGTACCACGTGTACTTGGATATTTAGCAAGCAAGTCCATATTGTTTATCAGCGCTTCTATGACAAATTGTGGTGATGGATGTTGCGGTTCACCTATCGACAAAGCGATATGTCTAAGCTCTTCGGGTGGGTTGAGCCCCTGTTTTAATGCCGTTAGTTTCTCAAACGGGTATTGTTGAAGTTTCTCTAAATCCTGGTTCATAAAATGCGGGCTAGAAGGCAAAGTCGCTAGTATATCGATACTGCGGGCGATTTAAATATTTCAGGCCGGATTATTCTTCCAGATTTACTCCGATAGTAATTTTGATTTTTAGATCGAGGTCTAATAGCATGGATATTCCAGATATATAGGAGAAAGCTGTGCCTAAATTATTTCTTTTCATGTCAATTATGGGTGTTTCGATCTTGTCGGGACTGTTTGCTGCCGATTCAAAGCATGGTGTTATGAAAGGAGTGATCAATTCGGAATCTCCTTCATGGTTTAAGGACAGTTTTCTTGAGTTCGAGGAAGACGTATCAGATGCGGCTGCTTCCGGTCGACGAGTTATGATTTATTTTCACCAGGAAGGCTGTCCTTATTGTGCTCGATTGGTGAATGAAAATTTCAAAGATCCCGATATTGAGTCTTATATTCGAACGAATTTTGATGGAATAAACATTAATCTGTGGGGAGACCGCGAAGTTATTTCTGTCGCAGGGCGTAATTTTACCGAAAAAACCTTTGCGGCAGCGCTTAAAGTTCAGTTTACACCGACACTTATATTCCTCGATGAATCGGGCAAAGTTGCCCTGCGATTAAACGGTTATTATCCACCAGAAACGTTTCGATCGGCTTTACGTTTTGTGGCGGAAAAACAGGAAATAACGTCTAACTTTGACGAATATTTAAATCGGAAGGAGGAGCAATCGGCGGGCGCGTTAGTTGAGGAGCCCTTTTTTAGCCATAATCGTAATTTGAAGGAGTTGATACAGGTTGGCGCTAAGCCATTAGCGGTCTATTTTGAAAAAGCCAATTGTGATGCCTGTGAGATAGTCCATCAAAAAATACTGACGGATGCGCCGACCCGAAAACTGGTTGTGGAAATGAACAATGTACAGCTCAACCGATATTCTAATGAACTTGTCACAACACCTGAAGGTGAGATTTTATCGGCTAGAGAGTGGGCTGAAGCCTTGAATATTGGTTATTTACCGTCGGTTGTATTTTTCGATGAATCTGGGCAGGAAGTCATCAGGATGAATGCGCTTTTCAAGACATTTCATTTTCAATCAATTTATGCCTATGTTCTTGAAAAAGGCTATTTAACTGAACCCAGTTTTCAGCGTTATATTGCAGCGCGGGGTGAAGCAATCCGTGAAGCGGGGTTTGATACTGATATCGACGGTTATGAATCCAGTCATCAATAGGTATTTGTCATTTTAGCTGGATATTTGAGACCTGTATCTCAGATAACTCAAATTTAGGGTCTATAATAACTTCTAATACCCTCCTGTTATTTGATTGTGTTTTGAACCCTGGTCTCCGGGGTTTTTTTTGCCTAACTTTTAGCCTGATTGGAACGGTAATCCCGAATTAATTAGGCCCGCGCCAGGTGTCCTGGCAGATCGTTAAACTGAGAATGACCGTCGCTGGCATAAGTACTGACAGGTTTCTGTTGATTGCCTGACAGTAAAAGTAACGACTGGCGAATTTTTTCCTGCCCTTTTATTGTCAGTAATCGATTGACCTGAATCGCACGCTGAAGAGATGATAATTGAATCGAATACAATTGGTATTGTCTTGCCAGATCGCTGTCTTGATCACACCAGTTTATGGCTGATTCAAATCCATTTCGATCGTCATCGAATTTAAACTGATCTAATATGGCCTTACGTTTTGCAGTGAGGCCATCCATTTCGAGTTCGGATGCCTGATTTTGCTCCAATAGCCTATTGAGTTCAGTAATATTGTTTTCGACAATCGAGGCTTTTAGCGAATCGAAATAGACAACTAATACTCCTATATCCTGGATTTGATCGAACAACAGGCCTTTTAATGCAATTCTGCATTGTGTTTTGAGATCTGGATTCACGGTAATAAGCTCTCGATTTCAGCAAACTTTTCAGCAATAACGTCGGCGTTCGGTATGTACTCACCATTTTGCAATGCCAGTTTAATCGAATCTATCTTTCCCTGATCAATATCGGGGGTATTTCTTATTTCGGCATCGAGACTCTTGACAAGAGCAGAACTGCTTAGTTCAACTATCACAGCAGCACTACCATTGCCTTCATTGGGGCGACCAGATTGCTCGGTATTAGCCTTATTTGTGTTGTTTTGTGCGCTCGCCGAATTGCTAGTCTGGGAACGAATTTGCGTGTTTACTGGGTCAGTCATGTAAGACTCCATAGTTCTACCTGTATAGCATATCGGCCAAAGCCTTAATAAATAAAGCGTTTAACCTTAATAAATAACAATTACATTCTAAATTTGAACTCTAACCGTTGCTTCTGCACTGACAACGCCTTCTACAATTCTCAAAGATTGGGAATTTCTGACTTTTACGACCTCGCCCAATCTTGCAGAGCGCAGCGCCTTCCCCGATGATTTGATAGTAATACCTTTATAATCCAGAATTAACGTCACCATCTGACCACTTTTCACCATTAGTTTAGGCGCGAGATGCGCCGAGGTTATAATATTGCCACGTCGCAGTGTGCGTTTGACTTCGAGATTTACTAGCTGATCCTGACTGTCAAAAAAACTACCATTTAGAGCTGAAATTCTTTTTTTCTCCAATCGCGTCATTTTTTCGTCAATAATTTGACCCCGCATCAAGGGCTTTGCCGCAACCAGTACATCATTAAATACATCAATACGTACGGGCAGGTGGATTTTCCATGCCTTACCCGGGCAACTGATTTTTAGCGCTGTTTGGCCCCAGATGACATTGGGACGATTAAAGGAAATGTTTAAGGCGGAACGGCATGCTTTTAACCGCAGCCTCGAATCGAGGTGACCCAGTTTCATGCGCACAGGGTAGGGGGTTTGATAGGGGTATTGCAGTATAAACCCTTCAGCCTGCATCTGGATTGATGATAGATTTTGTAGACCCGAATTATCCGAAGCTGCTAACGAAAAGGTGCATAAACCAATGATCAAAAACGCCGACGTTCGAATAAATCCAACTATACTTATTAGTCGTTTGGCAGGGATTTTGTCAAATGATGGCAATTCCAGCCTTCGAACAGTTTGATTGATTGAATTATTCATTTGTTTTTATGTAAGCAATTTTCAGGCCATAAAAATGAATCAAGATGCTGGGGTAGCTGCCGATGTACTTATTTATTAATTAGGAGTAATCATGTCTGGAGTATTGGCGGCAGTCGATATGCGAACCCAATTGGCGGGCCATAATCGACTTGAATTGTTAATGTTTACACTCGCTGGTCCGCAGTTGTATGGCATTAATGTCTTTAAAGTTCGGGAAGTATTGCAATGCCCGTCATTATCGATTGTTCCACAGTCACATCACGTCGTGCGTGGTATTTCAAATATACGGGGTCAGACGATCACCATAATGGACTTGAGCCTCGCTATTGGCGAATCACCCATCGAGGATACTACTAAGGCTTTTGTTATTATTTCTGAATATAACCGAAGCATTCAGGGATTTCTGGTAGGGGGGGTGGAACGGATTGTAAATCTTAACTGGAAAGACATCCTGGCACCGCCTTCTGGGACTTCGGCTGGGTCCAGTTACCTAACCGCCGTTACCCATGTTGAAGAAAAAATAGTTGAAATTATTGACGTCGAGCGAGTCCTGGCTGAAGTAATGGGGGCACGGGCGGATGTTTCACAAGGCGTCAGGGATCAATTCGATAATGCGGTTGGTAAAAAAAATCTGATATTAGTATCAGATGACTCAATAGTTGCAAGAAAGCAGGTTTGCAAAACCCTTGAAACCGATATGGGTCTCGAAACAATTACAACCAAAGACGGTCGGCAAGCTTTAGAATTGTTAAAGCAGTGGGCTGATGATGACGATGATCGATTGAAACGGCTTGCGATGGTGATCTCAGATATAGAGATGCCCGAAATGGATGGATATACGTTTACTACTGAGGTTCGAGCCGACCCTCGGCTGCAGGATTTGTATATTATCTTGCACACTTCGATGAGTGGTGTTTTTAATCAGAATATGGTGGATAAGGTCGGTGCTAATAAATTTATTGCCAAATTTGATCCCGATATCCTCGCGCAGGCGGTCGTAGATGTCATGCAGGATTTATAGCGGAAATATTCAGGCTTGAATCTACTCTTCAAATACGGCGCGGCAATCGATGCGGAAGTGGGCAATAAATGGGGCAGAGGTTTGCCGTCCCATTTGCCTTAGACCGGCAAACAAACACCATTCTCGTATCAAAAAATGGATAAGTTATTGAAATATAAAGTGTAAAAACAACTGGCACCACATCTGCATTTCTATTACGAAATTCAAACTAATGGTACTCGGAAATGGCAATCAGCCTAGATCAAGTTTTCTCAATACATGATGACGCTTTAGCA
Source organism: Gammaproteobacteria bacterium (assembly GCA_047639625.1). Classification (GTDB taxonomy): domain Bacteria; phylum Pseudomonadota; class Gammaproteobacteria. The sequence goes on along the minus strand of JBLIOG010000053.1, from coordinate 7,421 downwards.
TTAAGAAGCCGTCGTTCGAGCATATTGGCATCAAATATCGCTAACGCCGATACACCAAACTACAAAGCCCGAGATATCGATTTTAAATCTATGCTCCGTGAAATGGGTGGCCAATCGGATCAGATTAAATTAGCTCATACCCACGAACGTCATTATTCTCCCGGAAATAAAGGATTTCAGACAGAACTCATGTATCGCAATCCATTACATGCTTCTCTTGATGGAAATACGGTCGATTCGCATGTTGAGCAGGCACAGTTTTCTGAGAATGCAATTCAATTCCAGGCCAGTTTTACTTTGTTGAACGGAAAGGTTCGTGGTCTGATCAAGGCTTTAAAAGGAGAATAGTCATGGGTTTATTATCAAATTTCAATATTTCAGGCAGTGCTGTCAGCGCGCAGTCAAGCCGGCTCAACACAACGGCCAGTAATTTAGCGAATGCAGAAACAGTTGCCAGCAGTGAAGAACTGGCATATCGAGCGAGACAACCTGTGTTTAAAGCCTTTATGGCTGATGCGACCAAAGCGGGTGAGGTTGGTGTACAAATGCTAGGCATCTTTGAAAGTGATGCGGGAATTGCACGTCGTTTTGAACCGGGACATAGTCAGGCCGATGATCAGGGTTATATCTACGTTAGCAACGTAAATCCGGTCGAAGAGATGGCGAATATGCTTTCAGCATCGAGGTCTTACCAAAACAACATTGAGGTGATGTCGACCTCGCGAGATTTATTACTACGAACCCTGTCTCTGGGCAATTAAAGCCCAGCAGGTTGGAGCGAAACATGACTGATATCGATACATCTAAAGTTTATTCTCAACTGGGTTTGAATCATCAAAAAGAAACCAGTACCAAAGCAAACGATGAGTTGGGGCAGACCGAGTTTTTAGAATTGATGACCTCGCAGCTGAAATTTCAGGATCCTTTAAAGCCCATGGAAAACGGGGATTTTCTGGCACAAATGGCTCAGTTTGGAACGGTCAGTGGAATCAATGAGTTAAATGCTTCATTTTCGAGTATGAACAATTCATTTCAGTCAAACCAGGCTTTGCAGGCGTCGACGTTGGTCGGCAGGAAAGTATTGGTACCCTCAGATACGGCCTATTTGAATGCTGAAAACAGGCTTCAGGCCGCGGTCGAGATTGAGCAGGCTGCCAGTCAGGTGGTCATTACCATCAAAGATAGCAGCGGACAGATAGTGCATCGAAATAATCTCGGGGTGCAGCAGGCCGGCATGGTTGATTTTGAGTGGAATGGCCAGAATGCAAATGATCAATCCCTGGCACCTGGCGCCTATCAGGTTGAAGCAGAAATTCATCGCGGTAATTCCGTCAGCGCGGGTAGCATGCTGGCTGTGGTTGATGTGGAGAGTGTAACTCTGGGCGTCGGTGGGCAGGGTTTAACCCTGTCGGTGAGTGGTCAAAAGGAAATTGATATGGACCAGGTTCGAAAAATTTTATAGTCAACAGGAGTAATCAATGTCATTTAATACAGCACTTAGTGGTTTACAGGCATCGACAGTCGATTTAAATGTTACCAGTAACAATATTGCCAATGTGGCAACGACCGGATTCAAGAACTCGCGTTCTGAGTTTGGAGATTTGTTTGCGGTGTCACCGTTTGGTAATACCCCTTCATCAAATGGTAGCGGCGTCCAGGTTTCCAGTGTTAGCCAACAGTTTGCTCAGGGTAATCTTGAATTTACTGATACCAGCCTGGACCTTGCGATTACCGGTCAAGGGTTTTTCGTTATGCAGCAGAGCCTGATAGAACAGGACGTTAGCTATAGTCGAGCGGGTCAGTTTCGGGTGGACTCTAGTGGTTACCTTACAAACAGTAATGGCCAATTTTTGCAGGCCTTTCCGGTAGATGCGGAAGGCAGTGTGACCTCTACTAGCTTAAATACGACGGTACCAATTCAGTTGCCATCGTCCACCGGGGCACCTGAGGCAAGCACTGAGGTAGAAATAGGCGTTAATCTTGACGCAACTGAAGTAGCCCTTGATCCAACAGCCTTTGATCCAACTGCCAGTGGCACCTATTCTCATTCAACATCTAGTACGGTATTTGATTCGTTGGGTGCTTCTCATGTGTTGTCTTATTATTTTATTCACGACCTGCCAGGATCCGTAACCAATACAGCGAACGATCCCAATCAATGGGCTATCTTCTCCTATCTTGATGGGGCCGAGGTAGATTTTACCGGAGGAACTGCGGTAAACCATTTAAACAATGGAGCGCCAACGACTCAGAATGTCAGTTTGTTGAATTTTAATGCTGATGGTACGCTGGGAAGCACAACGCCCCCTACCATTGATAATACGGCGATAGTACTGGGAAATGGGGCCAATCCTTTAACGCTCCGACATGATTTTGCTAACAATAATACGACTCAATATTCATCCACTTTTTCTGTCAGTACGATGGATCCAGATGGTTTCTCTACGGGAAGGCTCACGGGTCTGGATATTTCCGAAGAAGGTGTGATCAAAGCGACTTTTAGCAACGGAGTGTCAACCCCTCTAGGTCAAATTGCTCTGGCGGATTTTCCAAACAGCCAGGGTCTCCGGGCAGTAGGCAGTGCTTCCTGGACTGAGACTACAGCCTCGGGTTCAGTTTTAACCGGTGTTGCCGGCACAGGCAGACTCGGATTAATTCAATCGGGTGCTCTGGAAACATCAAATGTCGATTTAACGGCTGAATTAGTCAACCTGATTACTGCCCAGCGTAATTTTCAGGCCAATGCCCGGTCAATCGAGACTTCAAATTCGATTACCGATACCATCATTCAGATTCGTTAATCGCTGAGGCGCTGAAATAGCATGGATAAATTTGCCTACCTCGCAATGAATGGAGCCAAGCAGGCGATGCTGGCTCAACAGGCTAATGCGAATAATCTGGCCAATGTCAGTACGACTGGTTTTAAAGCTACGCTGGATCATTTCCAGTCTAAGCCGGTTTACGGTCCGGGTAACCCCGATCGGGTTTATACACTTGACCGAGAAGATGGTGCGAATTTCAGTCACGGCGCTGTTATGTCTACCGGTAGGGATTTGGATTTAACCATTAATGGAGATGGTTGGTTCAGTGTTCAGGCCCCAGATGGAGGTGTTGCGTATAGCCGAAGAGGTGATTTTAGAACCGATTCCACCGGACTATTGTTAAACGGTGCGAATCAAATTGTTCTTGGGGACGGCGGCCCCATCACAATTCCTCAGTATGAAAGCCTGGTAATCGGTCGGGATGGTACCATCAGTATTCGAGCCACAGGTCAGTCGGCCAATACGCTGGTCGCAGTCGACCGTTTACGATTGGTCAATCCTCCCCTTGATACCATGATTCGTGGTGAAGACGGTTTGTTCAGAACGATGGATGGGCTTGAATTACCCGCCGATGCGGCCGTTGCCGTAACTGGCGGAGCACTCGAAGGCAGTAATGTCAATGCAGTCGATGCGATGGTTCGAATGATGGATTACGCGCGACAGTATGAAACCCAGGTCAAACTAATGAAACTGGCCAGTGACAATGATGCCGCGAGTGCGCAGCTCATGCGAATGAATGGATAATTTAAACAACCATAAATGAGTGCTGGACCAGGCGACTGTTCATGGCAAAATTGCATACGTCTAAAAATTCCAGCGAAGCTATCATATGTCTGACCTCCAAAAAATACTGGCGTCCTGCGATCTATTCATTGATGAATGCCTGACGCTCCAAATCGCCTCCAAAAATAGCAATCAGGAACCTCTGGCAAGTTACGCTCCGTTTGTCCGGCGCGCGGGATGTTATTATTTATTCTTAAGCGGACTCGCGCCACATTATAATAATCTTAGCCAGAATGCTGAGGTTGGCCTGATGTTAATCCGTGACGAATCCCGCAGTCCAAATCCCTTTGCGCGTGAACGGCTTCAGTTAAAAGCAAACGCTTCTAAGCTTGCGAAAAATCATCCAGACAGACCAGAATTGATTTCGAGGTTTAAATCTAAATTTGGTAAGCAATTCGATATAATCGAGCCATTGCCAGATTTCGATTTATTTGAGCTAAGAGTGAGTTGTGGTCGGTATATTTTTGGATTTGCTCAAGCCTATGAATTGTATGGTGATAACATGGATCAGTTAAGGCATATTGACCCCCGAAAATAATTTATTGTAGAGTAAAAAACCCTAATGGAAGCACTGTTAAAACCATTCAGAAAAGCCACAGGCCAGGTCATTAAAGGTCTCGACCGGATGATGCAACCCGAAAAACCCGAGTTGACCGAAGAGCGGCGTCTTGAATTAGTGGATGCGAGCGAAAAGCTTAAACTTTATCAATTTGAATTTTGCCCGTTCTGCGTGAAAACCCGCCGGGCGATACAAAGACTTGGGATGGAAATTGAAACTCGAAATGCCAATACCGACGAGAAATGGCATCGTGATCTTGTTGAGGAAGGCGGAAGCTACCAGGTTCCCTGTTTACAAATATCGAACCCGGATGGTAGCGTTGAATGGATGTACGAATCGAGTAGTATTATCCGGTATCTGAACGAGAAATTTGGCTAATTATTTTTCAATCAAAATTTTACACAGCAAATATTTTTTTAACCCCTATCAGGAGACATCATGGCACAGGCCAGCGCACGACATATTCTTGTCACTACTGAAGAAGAATGTGACGAACTCAAACAGCAAATAACCGATGGTAGTGATTTTGCCAAAGTGGCAAACGAGCATTCCAATTGTCCGTCGGGTAAACAAGGCGGTGATTTGGGCAGTTTTGGGCCGGGTCAAATGGTCAAAGAATTTGATACGGTTGTTTTTAATGATGAGGTGGGTGTGGTTCACGGACCCGTCCAAACCCAGTTCGGGTACCATTTGATCGAGATTACCGAACGTAACTAATAACGTTCGAGTTAGAAATCTGAAATAACTAAACCAGGGGCGGTTCGTCTGAATCGTCGCCCGGCGAAGGGTCGAGTTCTTCGTGATAGGCTTCTATCCGATCTGACATTCGGTCAACATATTTATAACCGGCGATATGAAAAACAGCTTCGCCTTCAAAGACCAGTGGGAGATTGGTTTTCCCAACAATAATTCCAGATTGAGGGCTGATAACGGGTTGACTGTTTTCGCCAAGCGGGTCGTTAATATAAGCGAGTACTTCACCGGCCTCGACTTTAGCCCCGGTCGCAACGAGAGATCGCAGGATACCACTCTGACCTGCTCGTACCCATTTACTGGTGTTGGCTATCAGCGGTTTTGAATGTTTACGAATATGGCTTCGGTGACGCATACCGAGGGCTGACATAACACCTAGTATTCCATTAACACCGGCTCTAATGCCGACTTCATCAAACCTCAATGCTTCGCCGGCTTCATATAGAATTGTCGGGATTCCCAGTTCACTGGAAGCTGCGCGGAATGAGTTATCCCGAATTTCGGCATTTAAAATAACCGGTACTCCAAATGCCTCGGCCATTGCTTCAACCTCTGAGTTATTGTCTCCCAGCCAGGCTCTAATCTGTGGGAGGTTTTCGCGATTGATTGCCCCGGTATGTAAATCAATAATATGACTGCTGAGTGGAACAATCTCACTCATCAATAAATTTGCAATACGTGAGGCCATTGAACCTGTCTCTGACCCTGGAAAAGAACGATTAAGGTCACGGCGATCGGGCAGGTAACGCGATTTAGCAAAGAATCCAAATACATTTACCACGGGAATCGCGATCAAAGTTCCTGCAATGCGATTTAAAGCCTTATGGGCCAATATCCGACGAACTATTTCAACGCCATTCAATTCATCCCCATGAACGGCAGCTGTCACTAAAAGTGTTGGGCCTGGTTTGCGGCCATGAACAACATGAAGCGGCATGTTTGTGCTGCCATGATCGTAGTAAGACGGCAGCGGTATATCAATTGACTGCCTCGTTCCGGGCTTGATTACTTGCCCGTTGATCTCAATGCTTTCACGCACGACTAATGTTAACCACTTCCGCGTGTTTTTGTTTTTCCCGGCTTCCGGCTCTTTTCGATATAACCGATTATCATGCCAGCTACATCTTTACCGGTCGCGGATTCGATTCCCTCGAGTCCGGGACTTGAATTAACTTCCATAACTACCGGGCCATGATTTGAGCGAAGCAAATCAACACCGGCCACATTGAGCCCCATGATGCGAGCTGCTCTTACCGCGGTTGAACGTTCTTCAGGTGTGATTTTAATCAAACTTGACGTGCCACCACGATGGAGATTGGACCGAAATTCGCCCTTGGGTGCCTGGCGTTTCATAGCTGCAACGACTTTGCCATCGATAACGAAACATCGGATATCAGAACCACCCGCTTCTTTGATAAATTCCTGGACGAGTATATCGGCTTTTACGCCCATGAAACCTTCGATAACGCTTTCAGCCGCCTTTTGCGTTTCAGCCAATACGACCCCAATTCCCTGAGTGCCCTGGAGTAACTTAACCACTAGAGGAGCGCCACCCACCATGCGGATAACATCTTTAATATCATCGGGCTTATTGGCATATCCTGTTAATGGCATTCCTATACCTTTACGAGATAGCAGTTGCAGTGACCGCAGTTTGTCACGTGATCGCGTGATTGCGACAGATTCGTTAAGGGGGAAAACATCCATCATCTCAAACTGTCGTACAACCGCCGTACCATAATGAGTGACTGACGCACCGATTCTGGGGATAACGGCATCGAATTCACCTAGTATCTCACCCTTATAATGGATGGTAGGTTTATGTGAGGCAATATTCATATAGGCGCGAAGAACATCGATTACAACAATCTCATGCCCGTTATTTTCGGCAGCTTCAATAATCCGTCTGGAGGAATAGAGTTTTCGATTTCTCGAAAGTAAAGCAATTCTCATATGGCTCGTCCCGTTATAATTGATAGAGTTCGGTTGAATTTAGTTTACCGGTTTGATAGGAAACAGCTGGGTCAACCCAGAGTCGGCCAACCATCGCCCGTCTCCCAAGTAGCATGCGAAAACGCATGTTATCACGGTTAGTTAACGTGAGTTCTATGGGCCACTGATTATCACCAAAATCAAGGGTAGTTTCTATTACGTATCTAAGTTCGGTATGCCCACCAGAGTCAGTGACTTCTCGCTGGTCTTTAATCGGGGCCTGGCATTTCATTTCAAACGAATCGTTTTTGGATATTGGATGAAAGCCGAATCTAACCCAGCTCAGACTATCGTACTGAAAAGGTTCGACCGAAAATGCATGTAACGCAGAAGTTCTAGCGCCGGTATCAATTTTGGCCTTGACTGCTGGTAAGTTGAGATCGGGTAACGACAGCCATTCGCGCCAGCCGACTTTGATTAATTCCGGTTTGTCTTGCATAAAATATTAGTCAGATTAATTCGGTATTGCGACAATGTTGCACCAGATTACTCATCATCTGGTCGCAGATTTC
>JBLIOG010000052.1:0-18573 GCA_047639625.1 Gammaproteobacteria bacterium | reverse complement strand
CTCAGATGCTGCCATTGAAAAGCTGTGCGAAGAGTTGAACCAAACAGAGACGATCTATCCAGGGACAGAATTGCGTCTGATTTTAAAACTGGGGTCAACGTAATCTCTGCGAGATCAGGTTATCTGATATTGAGGCGAGGCAAAGTGCCCCGTAACATAGAAGACGGCACGGTGAGTATTTATATAAATGGGCTCAAAGATGGCACCCGCTACCGCGAGAGCGGTTTAGCCCTTGTTAACGAAGCTGCCACCAAGGAAAAAGTCTATCTGCCTGGTCAAAGAATATTCCAGATTGAACTCTAACTGAATGGCACGTTCCTTAAGTTGGTTTTCACTGGGTTCATCGCCAAGGCTTAGGTTATCAAGTTTTAATGATTCGACTGATATTTCGAATTCGGAATATAGTGTCTCTGACCAGGTCGTCGGGGAGAAGATCAGCATAGTGGTGAGAACTAAGGTATGAGCAATAACCCTTAGATTACTTTGGTCTGTAATCATTCTGTGGGTGTTATCAGTCGTCGATCTCGACATGAATGAGTTTTCCTTCGAGGCTGATGATAGCTTCCAGTGCAATGCCTTCGTGTTGGAAATCGATCTCATAGATTTCCCCCCCCCCCTGATACCGTTCTTTCTCAATTTCTGTGATAACGGCATTGGGATAGTTATCTTCGATTTTGGTTCGCATTTCCGATTGTGTTAAAGCTACGGTGGAGCCGGAAATGGCCAATAACCCAGTCAATGTCCAGATTAGTTTCAGCATTGCGATTCTCAAAAACGGGACTGAATAGCATTATAGGCCTGTTATCAGGAGGATACCGGTCTACTCTGAAGATTTGCTGAATTTTGCGTGGTCTATTGTTTATCCGGTGTTGCGCAGGCCCGCTGCAATCGCATTGATCGAACTTAACAATGCGCTTTGCCATTGATTTCGGTCTTTGGTTGACTGAGTTTGATCTCGATATTTGCGTAAAAGGTCAATCTGCAAATAGCCGAGTGGATCAAGGTATGGATCTCTTCGGGATAATGCTAAAGCGAGTGCGGGTTCAGTTTCGAGCAATTTATCGATGTTGGCGATTTTTAAAACCGCTTCAACGGTTGTTTTATGCTCCTTCTGAATCATTGTGAATATGCGAGCGCCCAGTTCTGGATCGGAGCAAAGCTTGCTGTATTCTCGGGCAGTTCGCATGTCGCACTTAAATAATGACATTTGCAGATTACTGATCATGGCGCTAAAGAATGGCCATTTCCCCATCATTTCACTGAGCGTCTCAATTTTATGACTGGGTTTTTTTAACCATTCACTAACCGCATAACCAACACCAAACCATGCGGGCATCATATGGCGCGATAGGCTCCAGCCAAAAACCCAGGGAATCGCTCGAACCGATGATTTGGATGGATCTCCTTTTTTACGGTGTGATGGCCTTGACCCTATATTCATAAGGCTGATTTCACTGACTGGAGTAGCCTGGTAAAAATAATCGAAAAATCCTTCTGTGTGATCGGTGAGATCTCTATAAAAATATTCTGATAGCTCAGATAGTTCTTGCATTACAGGGTAGTACTGATCGTATCCCGGTTGTTCGGATTCGAGGAGGCTATGCGCACTCGCTTTCATCAAACCGGTAATACCCATTGCGAGTTCATAATTAGCGGTTTCTGCATTGCTGTACTTGTGCGATAAAACTTCGCCCTGTTCAGTGAACTTAATTTGTCCCAGTACCGTGTTAGGCGGTTGCGACAAAATGGCATCATGTGTCGGCCCACCGCCACGGGTAATAGTGCCACCTCTGCCGTGAAACATACGACAGTCAGTTTTATGCTGATTGGATATTTCGATGACTTTGGTTTGTGCCTGATATAACCCCCAGGCCGCCGAAACAATTCCACCGTCCTTGCAAGAATCAGAATATCCCAGCATTACTTCCTGAACCCCACCAGATTGGCGCAATAATTTTTTGTAGATGGGTATCCGTAGCAGCTGATTTAGAACTTGATCAATTTTTCCCAGATCGGCGATAGTTTCGAACAGGGGCGAAATTTCAAGCTCGCAGAAGAATCCTTTGTCGCGTTTTCCGCATAACCCGGAAAGAAAGGCGAGGAACATAACTTCCATCACGTGACTGGCCTCATGCGTCATCGAGATTACGTAACTGCCGACAGATTTATGCCCACATTGCGCGCGCATCTGAACAATGCTGTCAAATACGCGAATGGTTTCACGGCTTTGTATCGATAAACTTTCAACTGCAATGTCGGGTTTATGATTATTTTCAATCTGGCTGGCGAGAAAGCTTAAACGCTCACTTTCATCCATTTTTGAATAGTCTGCTATGCCGCTCAATCGACAGAGCTCTTCGACCGTTTCGCTGTGCCGGGTTGATTCCTGACGAATATCGAGCGATACCATATGAAAACCAAATGTTTCTGCGATGCGAATAACGTCTCTTAGCGTACCGTTAGCAATGGTGTATTCGTCATGGCTGATTAAAGAATCACGAATGATGTAAAGATCTTCAAGATAGGCTTCAATATTGGAGTAGGCATGATGTTCGTCGGGTGTGTCCAGTCCGCGCATCTTATTGCGTATAATGGCCAGGTTCTTTTTAAGGCGGGCGTGCATGAGATAGAGTTTTCGTCGGTAAACCTCGTCTTCAAACTGATCTCGACGTTCGTCGAAAACTTTTATACCGAGTGATTGATCCTTTTTTAATGCGGACAAAAATTTACGGCTAGGTTTGCACCAACGGGTCGACATGGTTAATACTTGAGTGAGTTTGTGAATCAGGCTTACATGTTCGGCTAATATTTCGGCCGAATGCATCCGAATCGCGTTACAGGTGGTTTTTGATGTAACGAATGGATTACCGTCTCTGTCTCCACCTATCCAGGAACCGAATTGAATGAAACTTGGTACCTGTACAATCGGATTGCCGAAGTCGTCTTCACCGTAGGATTGAATGACGGCACGTTCAAGATGGCGATAGTCAATTTTGACAGCTTCAAACAGACTGCGCTGGAAATAATGTAAGCCCATTTTTATTTCATCTTCGACACTAGGTTTGCTATTTCTAACTTCGTTGGTCAGCCAGAGCGCTTCGATTTGAATCTGTAAGTCGTCGACGAGATTGTCTCTTTCAAAGCGACTGAGCCGGGGATCGGTGAGTGCATCGATCAGGCTAAATACTTCGCGTTGAAAGTGCATAACGGTCCGACGTTTTGATTCAGTTGGATGGGCCGTAAAGACCGGTTGGTAGGATAATTTCGAGAAAAGTGTTTCCAGTTCAGCTTCAGATATATTGTTCTCGGCGAATTCCGCAATACTGTTATAGAAAGATCCGCGCCAGTTGGCATAGCCCTGTTCTTTGACAGAGCGTCGACGTTGGCGATGCAAAAAATCTTCTTCGGCGATGTTTACCAAATTGAAATAAATGGTGAAAGCCCGAATGGTCTGAGCCATCACATGTGGAGACAGGCCTTCAATTAAATCCATTAAAGCTTTGCGTCGTGGCTCACTGTTTCGCTTTCTCAGTTGGATAAACCCGGTGCGTAGCGACTCTACAGCATGAAACACTTCTGCCGATTCATGTTTTAGCAAAACATTACCAACTAGTTTGCCCAGCAATTTAACACGGGAACGGAGTTCGTCATCGAAGGTTTGATCGAAATCTGTAGGGGAGGTTTGCATAGCGAAATCCAATAGCGTTATTCGCCTCAGTATATGAGACATTAGAGCGCGGGTTGTTTAAAATACGTAATCTGGAAACATTATCGCGACATACCCTGTAACACTCGCAGTTTTTATTCTTACAGGATTAAACCAAATTGCGAAATCTTGTCAGGATTTCCTGTGGTATTTCCAGCCCCTGTGAACTCGTAGACTTAGAACTTTAAACCGAAAATCATGAATTATTATAATCCGCCTTCTATTTATGAAATGGATCGAGCCGCAACCGAACTGGATAACCTTTCTTCTTTGGAGCTAATGCAACGGGCTGGATCGAGGTTGTGGAAAATATTAAGTAATCGATGGTCATCAGTCGATGCCGTGACCATTTTTATCGGTACTGGAAATAATGGTGGTGATGGCTTAGTTGCAGCACTAGAAGCCTGCAGTCAAGGGGTCGAGGTTCAGTTGGTTTCACTGGACTCATCTGAACCCAGATCGGACACCGTGAAATTCTATTGGCAGCAATGTATTGATGCCAAGATTGAAATTGAAAGTTGGCAGGGTCAGGCGATTCGAGGATCAATTATTATTGATGCTTTGCTGGGGATTGGAATTGATCGTATGTTGTCTGATAAATGTATTGCACTCGTCGAACAAATTAATCAATCCCGACAACCTGTTATCTCAGCCGATGTTCCGTCCGGATTGAATGCTCGAACAGGTGTTGCCATGCCTGTTGCTGTATACGCCGATGTTACAGTCACATTTATTGAACGTAAATGTGGGCAAAAACTGGCGGATGGTCCGGACTATTGCGGTGAACTTATATTAGAGGATCTCGGTGTTTCCGAACCTGTAAAACAAAAGGCCTATCCTGCGTTGGTTGAATCAGCGAGCACCGATTGGGTGCTACCTGAAACTCGACCGAGAAATTCACATAAGCATCGTTTCGGTCATATTTTTGTCGTTGGTGGCGAAGCCGGTATGACGGGTGCGGTTATGCTAGCTGCCCGAGCAGCCTTGCGGTGCGGTGCGGGTGTTGTTAGTTGTTTTTTTGACCCGAATGGAATATCGAGCATACAGGGTCTGAATACGCCAGAGATCATGATCAGGTCCTGGGATGATCTCGGAACGAGTCTTACTTCAGCTGATGTTCTTCTTGTCGGTCCCGGGACGGAAGATTTAACACGACACCCTCAACTCGTAGAATTGATTCAAAACACTGACTCGCCCATTGTGATCGATGCAGGTGCACTGCGAGCGGAGTTCGTTTCCTCATTGACTAGCAGGCGATGCGTTCTAACACCACACCCTGGTGAAGCGGCTCGTTTGCTAAATGTGTCAAATAAATTGATACAGGATGATCGGCAAACATCGATTCACAATCTGGTTGAGCAGTTTCAAAAAACCACTGTACTAAAAGGCAGTGGAACATTGATCGCAGAACCAAAATCAGCAGTTAAACTGGTATCTCGAGGTAATCCTGCACTTGCTTCCGCAGGAACCGGTGATGTGCTAGCCGGTATTATTGCCGCTTTTTTAGCTCAGGGGCTGAGTTGCCTGGATGCCGCTGAAATGGGCGTCATACTGCATTCAGCCTGCGCTGATCAGTATGTTGAAAATCATGATGAAACGGGCCTGTTGGCCAGCGATATTATTGAATTGATTCCAATTGTTATGAAAGCGATTCGACAGGGCTTACCTGGATGTTAATCAGAACTGACGCGAAAATGCGAGCAGTGGGTAAGCGAATTATCAATGCCTGTGAATCAGGCGGTGTTATTGCGCTGCAAGGTGATTTGGGCACTGGAAAGACAACACTGGTACGTGGTGCGCTTCAATCGCTACAAGTTGTAGGTGGTATTCGCAGTCCGACCTATACATTGGTAGAAATATATCCTCTAGAGCCGCTGTCTATTGCGCATTTTGACCTGTATCGATTGGGTGATGGTGAAGAACTGGAATACCTCGGTTTCAGAGATTACTTGAATAGCGATACGGTTTGTCTGATCGAATGGCCGGAAAAGGCTCGCGGATATCTTGATAATATTGGTTTGACGATTGAACTGAGTTATCACGAAAAAGGCCGATACTGTGAGTTGCGGCCAGTAAACGACTGGGGTCAAAGAATTGTCGACCGGTTTGTTAGACAGTCAAAAAGTCGAAAATCCGGTTAACATTTTAAACCCTTTTAAACGTCAACTGAACCTAATGTTGGTAGGTTTTATGGCTAATCCTCATGGTCGGGCATAGTCTGGTAAATTCAATTTGTTTGACTGCTACTTAACTAATATTTGAGAAAAAGCTAGTATCTTGTTAATTAATATAGATAAGTTGTTGATTTTTTGCTCTGGATTGACTATAAATAGATCCTACTTAAAGCAGAACGCGGAACTGGATTAAGCATCATGTTTCCAATTTCATCAGCAAGACGATTTTTTATGAAACGAGTTTCACGTTTCGCTGCTGCATTCACTCTGTCCGCTGCCTCAATTCCGGTGCTTGCCAAAGGCAAAAATACCCTGGTTGGGGTTCGCGTATCTCAATCGACGAATGACCATACCCGTGTTGTGTTTGATCTTTCCTCCGCCACCGAACATAAAATGTTCACCTTGTCTGATCCGAATCGTCTGGTAATAGATCTGCCCGATTCGCGTCAAAGTAATGTGCTGGATGTCAGCCAGAAGACCACCAGCCTGATGCGCGGAATTCGCTCAGCTACTCGAAGCAATGGTGAACTTCGCGTTGTACTGGATTTAACCAATAAAGTCCGCCCTCGAAGTTTCGCATTACTACCCGATGGTAAATCCGGTCATAGGCTGGTCATTGATTTACACGCAACAAATTTAAATCCAACGCCTATTCTGACCAGCCAGCAAGAGCGCAAGAAAAAGAAACAGCAGTTTGTCATTGCGATTGACGCAGGCCATGGTGGCAAAGATCCCGGTGCGATCGGGAAAAAAGGAACACTCGAAAAAGACGTGACGCTCGCAGTGGCTAAGAAACTGAAAACCCTTATTAATAGAAGTAGCGGTTATAAAGCAGTATTAACCCGTGAAGGCGACCGGTATGTGAAACTTCGTCAACGTGTCGCCAAAGCTCGTGAACATGAGGCAGATTTGTTTATCTCTTTACATGCTGATTCTTTTAAAAGCGCGAAAGTAGAGGGGGCTTCTGTTTATGCGTTGTCTCTAAGCGGTGCTAGTTCTGAGGCTGCGCGCTGGATTGCAAAAAAAGAAAATGCATCTGATCTTATTGGTGGAATCAGCCTGGATGATAAAGATGATTTAATCGCTTCAGTTTTGCTCGATTTATCCCAAACTGCAACCATTCAGGACAGTCTGGAGTTCGGTTCAGATGTGCTTAAACAGATTGGAAAGGTTTCACATCTGAATAATCATAAAGTCCAACAAGCCGGTTTTGCTGTTTTGAAGGCGCCGGATATGCCTTCAATTTTAATCGAGACTGCTTTTTTATCAAACTTAAAAGAAGAGCGGAAATTACGCACCAGTAAACATCAGCAGAAGTTAGCCCAGGCAGTTTTTAACGGCGTAAAGTCTCATCTTGCAGGACGTCAAAGTTCTTAAATCCTAAAACACGCTTTTTAAACGGTGCTACGTTCAAGACTGATTAATTCCAATCAGTGTTCATCAAAAAATATACTCAAACCTTCGTGATACTCGAGATATCCCGTAATGTCGTTGTGGGCAGCCCCCTCGATTGATAGATAGGTTACCAGTGCACTAGTTAAATGATTTCGTAATCGAATTGCATGAGCTTCAGGTACAACCAGGTCTTGCTTTGCGGCCACTATGAGCACAGGTATCGTGATGTTGGGTGCTATTTTTGCGGAATCAAAACGGTCCTTTACCAGATACCTTGCCGGAAAAACTGGATAGTGATGTTGAGCAACTTCAGCAATACTGTCGTAGGGCGTGAGTAAGGCCAATTTTTCGAGAGGGCGTTCTGACGCGAGGTGAACCGCAACACCAGTGCCGAGACTTCGACCAAGGGCCGAAACTTCCGAATGGTTTTTGGATACCGAGTCATAGAGAAACCGGGCGTCGGTTAAGAGTGCTGATTCTGATGGGTTACCATGGCTGGCACCGTAGCCCCGATAGTTAACCAGGTAGATGGTATATGATTGCAGTAGCGTCTTGAGCAGAATCGCGTTGTCGCTAATGAGCTCGGAATTCCCACCGAAATAGAGTAAGGCTTTTGATCGTCCCGGGTTGATTACCCACCCTTGTAGTGTCAGTCCATCATGGTCGAAATAAATAGTTTGCAACCCAGGCACTTCGATGTCTGATGTTGGATAGTAAAGTAAATTGCGTTGGAAAAAATAGAACATAAGCATGGACAGGAAATATCCGCCTATAAGAATGGCAATGCTATTTAAGAGTAATGATTTCAATTTTTTAGCGTGATTCGAATTATGATTGCTGGAGAATTGGATGGGTAGTTGGCCCCGACCCGACCAGTTGACAGGTAGTGTAAGCTATCCTCCCTCGGTTTTCCAAATTCGAAATACTCTTCTGACTACCTTGTAAATCCATTTAACGATATAGTCAGGTTTATTTTTTTCGGGGTTTCTTCTTGGCCAGTATTCAAATTTTAAGTTCCCACCTGGTTAACCAGATTGCGGCAGGTGAGGTTGTCGAACGTCCAGCATCAGTCGTAAAGGAGTTGATAGAAAACAGTCTTGATGCGGGTGCGAGATCGGTCACAGTAGAGATTGAAGCTGGCGGCACCAAACTGATTCGAATCAGAGATGATGGGCAGGGAATTGTTAAAGATCAACTCGCGACAGCGCTTGAGCGTCACGCGACCAGTAAAATTGAACAGTTAAATGATCTGGAAAACATTCAATCGCTCGGTTTTAGAGGTGAAGCACTCCCGAGCATAGCATCTGTTTCGCGAATGTCGCTGGCATCGAGGACAATAAGAGATGAACATGGGTGGAAAATAAACGCTCGTGAAAACGATATAATTACCCCGGATCCTGTTCAATCTGGGACAGTCATCGAGGTTCGGGAGTTATTTTACAATGTCCCTGCTCGTAAGAAGTTCCTGAGAACCGAGCAAACCGAATACAAACACATTGAGTCACTGTTTAAGACAATGGCGCTGGGACATTCGGAAGTCGGGTTCAGGCTAATTCATAATCAGAAAACCATCTATCAACTAGAGCCTGCAAATGATTCGTCCTCGAAAAAAAATAGGGTAGCGGCTATTTGTGGAAAAGATTTTGCCACGAGCTTAATTGAGATCGACTGTGCTACTGATAGTTATCATCTGACCGGTTGGGCTGCGTTACCAACATTTAATCGAAGCCAGGCCGACATGCAGTACTTTTTCGTTAATCATAGAAATATACGAGATAAACTGATTAGTCACGCGGTTCGGCAGGCCTATCAGGACGTCATGTTCCATGGTCGACACTCTGCCTTTGTGTTGGCACTCAACATGGATCCTTCGCGGGTTGATGTTAATGTTCATCCGCAGAAGCACGAAGTCAGGTTCCGTGATTCAAGGTTGATTCATGATTTTGTCTATCGAAGTCTCAAGCAGGCAATTGCAGCGGTTCAGCCTGACCAGCAAGTAGGTTCGCCAGGATTTGCACTTAATGAATCATTAGTTGCTCAGGGACCGATGATGAATCATCAAAATAATATTCCTTTTCAGCAGTTTTCTTCAAATGCAGGAGCGGGTCATCGTATTGCCGAACGAATGCAAGCTTATTCAGGTTTACTAAATCAGGAATTGGCAACCCCAAATTTAACTGATAGCTCTGCCTCGGCCGAAACACCTCCGCTTGGTTTTGCTTTGGCTCAATTAAAAGGTATATACATCCTTGCAGAAAATGATGAAGGCATGATTGTGGTTGATATGCATGCCGCCCATGAACGTATCATTTATGAACAGATGAAAAGTCGGATAGAAGAATCCAGACTGGTTAGTCAGCCTTTGCTGGTACCCGTGACCTTATCGGTCAGTCGAGCAGAAGCAGATCGAGTCGAAGAAGAGCATGAGCTTTTTAATCGACTGGGTCTTAATGTTGAACGGATCGGGATTGAGCAAATTCGAGTACGAGCAGTGCCTGCGATGTTAAAAAATATCGACGCTGACCAGCTAATCCGCGATGTTTTGAGTGATTTGATTGAGCATGGCGAATCAAACCGGCTGGAAACGCTGCAAAATGAAGTCTTGTCGACCATGGCTTGCCATGGTTCGGTACGGGCAAATCGCAGTTTAACCCATCCTGAAATGAACGCCCTGTTAAGAGATATTGAGATGACTGAGCGAAGCGGTCAATGTAATCATGGGCGACCGACCTGGCGTCAACTCAGTCTCGGTGATATGGATCGCTTTTTTAAGCGCGGTCAGTAATTTTGAGTGTCATGCCGGTCGTAT
The DNA here is from genome assembly GCA_047639625.1 of Gammaproteobacteria bacterium. GTDB lineage: Bacteria > Pseudomonadota > Gammaproteobacteria. Next base: position 8,489 of record JBLIOG010000052.1, on the reverse strand, counting down.
TTCTAATGGGGGCAACCGCTACAGGGAAGACCCAGCTAGCGGTAGAAATCGCCCGTGAGTTTCCGGTCGAAATTATCAGCGTGGATTCAGCCCTGATATATCGAGGTATGAATATAGGTACTGCCAAGCCGGATTCAACTTTGCTGTCAGAAGTACCGCATCATTTGATCGATATTCGAGACCCAGCTGAACGATACTCGGTTTCTGAATTTTTATCGGATACAGAGTCGTTGATCGAGCAGATAAGGGCTCGCGGCGCAATTCCCCTTCTGGCGGGTGGAACTATGATGTATTTTCATACGCTCGAAAAGGGTCTTAATAATCTGCCAGAAGCGAGTCCCGAAATACGGAAAGTTATTTCACACCGAGCTGAGTTTCAAGGCTGGTCAGCGCTGCATAATGAATTGGCGACACTCGACCCTGTCTCAGCCAGTCTCATTAAACCATCTGACGGACAACGTATTCAGCGCGCCCTCGAGGTCTTCCAGATATCGGGTAAGCCTATGTCTGCCTTGTCTGAGGAAATTCCAGTCCCAGTCGTCTCGTCACCCCTGAAGCTGATTCTGGGTTGCGATGATCGTTCGATCATCCATCAGCGAATAGAATCTCGCTTTGATCAAATGTTGTTTGATGGTTTTATCGACGAGGTCAGACATTTGAAATCCAGAAATGACCTGAATGAAGATTTACCGTCAATTCGTTGCGTGGGTTATCGCCAGGTTTGGGAGTATCTTGATGGATTACATTCCCCGGCCGAGATGCGTTATCGTGCAATTGTTGCAACCCGCCAGTTGGCAAAGCGCCAGTTAACCTGGCTTAGAAAGTATTCTTCTGCTTATCACGTAAATTGCTTGAATTACCGGAAAAGTGCTATATTTCAGGTTATTGATGACGCTATTTCACAGGTAGGCACTTGATTGAAGTTTAATCGAAACTTCCTGCAAACTATTAAGTCACTGTAGTCACCTGAAAAGTACGCCACTTCGTAATGACCTGGCTTAATTTAAGAGTTGATCCCGGTAGATAGGTTGGGAAAAGAGAATTCAGGAGTTTGGTCTGTATTTTTGGTAAATCAAACCGGAATCCATCAATTAAGATAATTTTACAATAATAAATAAATGGAGATAATTATGTCGAAAGGGCAAATGTTACAAGAACCCTATCTAAATGCTTTGCGAAAGGAGCATGTGCCGGTATCAATATTCCTGGTTAACGGAATAAAACTTCAAGGCCAGATTGAATCCTTCGATCAGTTCGTCGTTTTACTTAAAAATAATGTTAGCCAGATGGTCTACAAACATGCCATTTCGACGATAGTGCCGGCGCGTAATGTTCAAATTGAACATCCTCACCATGAAGAAGAAATAGATGAAGGTAATCGTTAGTTGTTAATTTCAGAGGTCATTCTTGTTCGAATTTGAGCGCCCGCAGGGTGGTGAACGCGCAATACTGGTTCACATTAAATTCCCTTTTCAGTCCGATCAGGATGACCTCGATGAATTTATTGAGCTGGTAAGGTCTGCGGGTCTTCTCGATTCAGACGTTTTAACTGGGTCGAGGCAGCAACCACATGCGCGGACTTTTATGGGAAAAGGCAAGCTTGAAGAGCTGAGTGCCCTGGTGAAACAACATGAAGTTGATGTGGTTTTATTCAATCATTCGCTTTCACCGTCGCAGGAACGAAATCTTGAAGCCGTACTGCAATGTCGGGTGCTTGATCGAACCGGATTAATTCTCGATATTTTTGCGCAAAGAGCCCATAGCTACGAAGGCAAGCTGCAGGTAGAGTTGGCGCAGTTGAAGCATCTTTCGACAAGATTGGTCAGAGGATGGACGCACCTTGAGCGGCAAAAAGGCGGAATCGGATTGCGTGGGCCAGGCGAAACCCAGCTTGAAACGGATCGGCGATTGCTGAGTAAAAGAATAAAGTATTTAAATAGTCGACTGGTACGTGTTTCAAAACAGCGTGAACAGGGGCGTCAGGCTCGAAAAAAAGCCGAAATTCCCACGGTTTCATTGGTTGGGTATACCAATGCCGGAAAGTCAACTTTGTTCAATACCTTAACGGAAGCGGGTGCTTACGCGGCAGATAAGCTTTTTGCAACACTTGATCCGACCTTGCGTAAGATTGAAATTGGTAACGGTGTCCCCATTATTCTAGTCGATACGGTTGGATTTATTCGGCATCTTCCGCATGACCTGGTGGCTGCGTTTAGGGCAACTCTGGTCGAAACAAGGGAAGCTGATTTGATTCTTCATGTGGTTGACTGTGCCGATGAGTCTCGTAATGAGAAAATTGCAGCAGTAAACCAGGTCCTCACTGACATAGATGCCAGTGAAATTCCTCAGCTAGTTGTATTTAATAAAACTGATCTACTTCAATTCAGTCCCAGGATTGATGAAGATGAGGACGGAAATATTTGGCGTGTATGGTTATCTGCGCAAGAAAATCTGGGTATGGATTTGCTGTTTAAAGGATTGCAAGCCCGGTTCGATTCTGAAAACACCTGTTGCCAACTCACTTTAAATCCATCCGAGGGTGAGATAAGGGCTTTTTTGCATGAGTACAACGTGATTCGACAGGAACAATTCGAAAGCAATGGTGATATTACTCTGCAAATTGAGATGTCTCCAAGATTACAGCAGCGCTTACATCATCAATTCAAACTTTCTGATGATCGACTGGTTATCGCTACTGATTCGCTTGCAGGAGCTGCATAGTAACCATTACAATCCGCACTTTCTGGGGAATCCAGTTTCCCATAACTTTTTTCCCACAACTTTTTTGGAGAGCTTCTATGCCCTGGAATGAGCCAGGTAAAGACAAAGACCCCTGGGGTCAAAAAAACAATGATGGTCCGCCTGATCTTGACGAAATATTCAATAATTTAAAGGAAAAGTTCGGTGGCCTGTTCGGAAATGCGGGTAAAGGTAAAATGCCTCAGATGCCTGCCGGTGGCGGTAAACTGGGTGGTTTTATTGGATTTATCGTTCTTATACTATTCGTGGTCTGGATGCTGACTGGGATTTATATTGTCGACGAAGGTTGGCGAGGTGTTGAAACCCGGTTTGGTGCTAAAACAATCGTAACGCAGGCTGGACCGCATTGGCATTTACCGTTTCCAATTGAGGAAGTAGAATTAATCAACGTGTCAGAAAATCGTAACGTTAATGTTAATTCCAAAATGTTAACCAGCGACGAAAATATTGTCGTAATGTCGATCGGTATTCAGTACAACATCAAAAATGCCCAGGATTTTGCGTTTGAAGTTCGTGATCCCGATAGCACGTTAAAGCAAGTAGCGGAAACCGCGATACGTGAAGTCGTTGGTAACAATGATATGGACCTGATAATTACCGAAGGTCGTGCGGTTATTGGTAGTTCTACCAAGGAAATCATGCAGCAGATTCTCGATAATTACGGGACTGGTTTAAATGTTATTACGGTCAATATGGATGAAGCACAACCCCCTGAAGAAGTACAGGACGCATTTAATGATGCCATTAAAGCGCGTGAGGATGAACAGCGTATCATTAATGAAGCTAACGCCTATCGGAATGGTGTCGTGCCTCAGGCACGGGGTGATGCAGAAGGATTGCTAGAACAGGCTGAAGCTTACAAAACCAGGGTCTTCAAGTCTGCCCAGGGTGAAACCAGTCGATTCATTCAATTGCTAAAGGAGTATGAACGCGCTCCTGAAGTAACACGCGAAAGGATTTATATCGATACGATGGAATCGGTTTTGAGCAGTTCGCCGAAGGTTATGCTGGATGTCGAAAATGGTAATAATCTGATGTTTTTACCGCTCGAGCAGCTTTTATCTGGAGGCAGATCGTCTGAAGATGGAATGAATGCCGCTGAGGGAAATCGTGATACACATAGCTTGATGGATGAGTTTAAACGTAACGCTTCGAGAAATCGTACACGGGAGAGCCGACAATGAGTAACAATATACGGTTTGGATTCATACTCCTGGTCATAGTGGGTGTCATTATTTCGATGTCTACGTTTATTGTTAATGAACGTGAGATCGCGATAAAATTTAAATTGGGTGAAATTGTTGAATCTAACTACGAGCCCGGTTTTTATTTTCAAATTCCCATCATCAATAACGTTGTAAAATTTGATAGTCGAATTTTAACAATGGACACTCCTTCCGAACGGTTTTTAACCGTTGAGAAGAAAAATGTTATCGTTAATTCATTCGTAAAATGGAGGATTTCGGATCCTAAAACATTCTATACGTCAACGGGTGGAGATGAGCGACGTGCAATCACACGCATGGCTTCGATTATTAACAATGAATTGAAGGGTCAAATAGCCTCAAAAAGCATGCGTGAAGTCATCTCGGGTGAACGAGCTACTATTATGCAGCAAGTCACTGATAATGCAGGCGTAAAGGTTCAGGACCTGGGTGTTGAGTTGATTGATGTTAGAGTTAAAAAGGTGGAATTACCCGAAGAAGTTAGTGCAAACGTTTACCGCCGGATGGCGACTGAACGTCAAACTGTTGCGAAAGGTTTCCGATCAAGAGGTGAAGAACAAGCCAAACAAATCCAGGCTAATGCTGATCGTCAACGTGAGGAAATTCTTGCTGAAGCTTATCGAAAGTCTGAGGAAACACGGGGTGAAGGCGATGCCCTGGCCGCTAAGACTTACGCAGATGCTTACAGTCAGGATAAGGACTTTTATTCCTTTTATCGTAGTATGACTGCTTATGAAAACAGTTTTGGTAATAATCAGGATATTATCCTGTTGAGTCCTGACTCTGATTTTTTCAAGTTTTTTAAGCAACCCTACAGCCAATAGGAGACTAGCTAGATAGTTTTTGGCCAAGGTTAATTGATAACGAGTAAAATGAATCAAATCTGATTCAGAAAACGGGCGGTAAATTCGCCCGTTTTTTTGTGAGACCACTATGAACTGGACAGATTTACTTGCAGCGCTTGCTTTAGTACTAATCATTGAAGGTCTGATGCCTTTTATTAGTCCTGCAGGTTATAAAGAAACCATGAAACAAATGATAAGCATGTCTGATTCGAGTATCCGAAAAATTGGCCTGGGCCTAATGATTGCTGGCGTTGTGTCACTCTTGTTAATACGCTAATAGTGGGCGATGTAATGTCAGATAATCGATGGATATTACCCGATGGTGTGCAGGAAACTTTGCCGCCAGATGCGCTCGCCGTAGAGCTGCTGCGTCGGAGGTTGTTACAGACATTTGATAGTTGGGGGTATGACATGGTTATGCCACCTATGATCGAATATCTCGATTCTTTATTGACTGGAACCGCACACTCGCTAGAACGTCTGACCTTTTCACTGGTAGATCAAATATCCGGTAAACAAATGGGTGTGCGTTCTGATATGACGCCACAAGTGGCTCGAATTGATGCTCATATGCTCGCGGACCGTGAACAACAAAATCGAATTACCCGGCTTTGTTATTGTGGTCACTTATTGCATACCCGGGGTCCTGGGCTCACTTCAAGTAGAACGCCGCTTCAAATCGGTGCCGAAATATTTGGTTCTACTTCGATTGATGCCGATATAGAGGTAGCACGACTCATGCTCGAAATGATGGATGTCGTAGGTTTGCCCGATGTCTCGATTGATATCGGTCACGTCGGCGTATTCCGATCTTTAATCGAACTGAGTGGATTGGACGAAATTCACGAAAATCGCTTGTTTGATATGCTACAAAGAAAATCGATCCCGGATTTGCAGTCTTATCTGGCCGAATTGCCTTTGACAGACAAGTTACGCGATCAGATTTGCCAACTGGCTTTAATGAATGGAGATGTCTCGATTCTCGATGAGGCAAAAGCCCGGTTTAGCGGTCTTTCGGAAAAGATGGATCGGTCTTTGGCGACCATTAGATCAGTGGTCGATAGCCTGGCCAACAGCTTTCCTGAACTCCAGATTCATTGCGATTTGTCCGAATTACGGGGTTACAGCTATCATACTGGGCTAGTGTTTGCTGCTTTCTTACCTGGGCAGGGTAAGGAAATTGCACGGGGTGGACGATATGATGATGTTGGTAAGGTTTTTGGCAATGCCAGACCTGCAACCGGTTTTAGTGCTGATTTGCTCGAGCTTTACCAGTTATCGAGTAAGCAACCGTTGGATCGTATTGCTATCTTGGCGCCACAATCTCAAGGTTTTGAGTTACAAAATAAGATTGCATCTTTACGCAATGAAGGATTCCGGGTAGTGATTGATTTGTCCGCGGGCGAGCTGTCAGCAGAGGCGCAATCCTGTCAGAAAATTTTAATCAGGTCCTCGGGCGCCTGGGGAATTGAAGAGGTTTAACGCAACATGGCACAAACGGTAGTAGTAATCGGAACTCAATGGGGTGACGAAGGAAAAGGCAAAATTGTTGATCTGTTAACTGATCAGGCTAATTCCGTAGTTCGCTTTCAGGGTGGTCACAATGCCGGCCACACCCTTGTGATTGAGGGGGTGAAAACTGTATTGCATTTGATTCCTTCCGGGGTGCTTCGTGAAAATGTTAAATGCCTGATTGGAAATGGCGTTGTACTGTCCCCTGAGGCTTTAATTACAGAATTGAATCAACTGGAAGAGAAGGGTGTTCCCGCTCGAGAACGCATTTTGATTAGTGATTCCTGTGCATTAATTCTGCCTTGCCATATTGCAATTGACCAGGCGCGCGAACGGGCCCGGGGTAATAAAGCAATCGGAACGACAGGCCGAGGTATTGGCCCTTGTTATGAGGATAAAGTTGCGAGACGCGGAATCCGAGCGAGTGATATTTTCAACACGAAAAACTTTAGCGACCGGCTCAGAGAGCTTATTGAATATCATAATTTCTCTCTTGAACATTATTTTAAAGAAGAGCCACTGGATACTGAATCTCTGATCAAATCGTGTTTGCAGCAAGCTGAATTGATTAAGCCTATGATCGGAGATGTGACAGATTATCTCCGGCAGAGTCTCAACCGAGGCGATAAAATTATGTTTGAAGGTGCTCAGGGTGCTTTACTGGATATAGATCATGGAACTTATCCTTATGTTACCTCGTCTACTACTACTGCGGGTGCTGCTGCTTCTGGATCAGGAGTCGGGCCCCTTGATCTTGACTATGTGCTTGGAATCGTTAAAGCCTATACGACTCGGGTTGGATCAGGTCCGTTTCCAACGGAACTGGACGATGAAAATGGCCAGCATATGGGCGTACGAGGGCACGAATTTGGTGCTACAACCGGTCGGAAAAGGCGGTGTGGCTGGTTAGATATGGTGTCCTTGAAACGTTCACTAGATATTAACTCAGTATCGGGTATGTGTATTACGAAACTGGATGTGCTCGATGGACTCGAGTCTATAAAAATTGCGGTGGCTTATAATTACGAAGGTAAAGAAATTAATGTTCCTCCTGCCGGAGCCGATAATTTTGAACAATGCTTACCGATATACATCGAAATGGCAGGGTGGTCAGAAAATACCGAATCTTTGACGGATTATAATCGGTTACCAACAGCGGCTAAAGATTACCTGGCCAAAATAGAAGCTTTGAGTGGTGTTCCTATTCATATTATTTCAACAGGCCCTGATCGGGTCGATACCATTGTCAGGAAGCATCCCTTTCTCGAAAATTAAGAAAGAATCACTTACTACTGAATAGTTTGACTGGAGCGCTTAGCAGACAATTCGATGAAGTTGTTACTGGATTTATTGGTACTATCAGCGACAATTAGACATCGGATGTATTAAATGTCAGTCTTAAAGACAGGGAAAAAAATTTCGAGATGATAGATTTATGCTAAATCGATGGATAACGTTTTTACTTGTAGCGTTTTTATTTGTTCCTTTTACAGGCTTTGCTGCGTTTGAAAATGGACAAATATGGAATTCCGTGTCGAATAAAAGTGATTTAAATAGTGGTTTATCAAGAGCTTTTTCCGCAGACGATGTAGCACTGCGGCAACTTTTAAATTCAGCCCCGAAAGAACACACCGGTCAATCAATAGAAATTAATTTGCCAATGCCAAACGGTCAGCTGGCCAGATTTGAGATTTTTGAATCTTCGATTATGGAGGCTGAACTGGCCGCTAAGTTTCCTGAACTCAAAACCTATAAAGTTTATGGTATAGACGATCTGTCTGCTTCCGGTCGAGTCGATATAAGTCCGGCAGGTTTCAGAGGAATGTTACAAACATCTACGGGTCGGGTTTTTATTGACCCGGTTGCCGGTTTGTATCGGTCTAAAGCACGTCAGGGAAATGATTTTGACGGAAAATTTCAGTGTAATGCGCATCGAATCAGCCCGACAGCCTTTTCACCGGATTTAATTCAAAACTCGGATAAAGCACGAATTGCGGGCAGTATTAAAGTTTATCGCATGGCCATGTCTGCTACGCAGGAATATGTAAACGCAGTTGGAGGAACTAGGGCTAGTGCCCTGGCCGAATTTAATACTACAATAAATCGGGTAAATCAGATTTACGAAAGGGACCTGGGAATCAGGTTA